>DATGXU010000288.1:0-19568 GCA_035298685.1 Magnetospirillum sp.
CTCCGATACCGTCCGGTCTCAAGCGCGGCACGGCGAAGGGGGCCTGATCTCAAGCACGCACTCCAACGAGAAAGGGCGGAACAAGCTCACCCCTCGCCAGCCTCGCGTAGCTTACTGCCGACGCTGGTCAAGACATACAAGCGGCGTGAAGAAGCGGGATCTGCGCAAGCTGGCCCACGGCGATTTCGGCAAGTGCATGGAAGCGGTGGTCCTGATGTTCGAAGAGGAAAACACCATCCAGCGCCCGAAGCGCTGGCGGTAACCGGAGGGCGGGCCATGTCTGTCAGTGGAAACCTGAAGGTAGTCATCAGCGCCGTGGACCGCGTGACTGGCCCGATGAAGAACATTAACCGGGCTTTGCGCGGCCCTATCAAGGCGATGAAGGATGTTGCGTTGGCGGCCGGCAATGCCGGACGTCAGGTCGCGGCGCCCATCGCGGTGGCCGGCGGCATGCTGGCCGGGGCGTTCGGCTTGGGCGCCACTTCGATCATCGACACGTCGTCGCAGTTCGAGAAGTTCCAGACCATCCTGGAAGTGGTCGAAGGGTCGTCGGAAAAGGCCAAGGCATCCATGAATTGGGTGTCTGATTTCGCGGCCAAGACGCCCTATGAGCTTTCCGAGGTTACCGACGCCTTCGTCAAGCTGAAGGCCTATGGCATCGACCCGCAATCGGGGGCGCTCAAGTCGGCAGGCGACGCCGCTGCCGCCATGGGAAAGCCGCTGGAACAGGCGGTTGAGGCCCTGGCCGACGCCATGACCGGCGAGAACGAACGCCTCAAGGAATTCGGCATCACCGCTGAAACCGTGGGCAACAGGATCGCCTATCGCTGGGTCGAGAACGGCAAGAACATGGTTGCCGTGGCCGACAAGACCAACAAGGGCATGATCCAGAATGTGGTGACCGGCATCTGGAACAACCGCTTCGCCGGGTCGATGGATAAGCTGTCGGCCACCTGGGACGGCATGTGGTCCAACCTGAAGGACACGGTGACCAGGTTCCAGAAGTACATCGGTGACGGCGGCTTCTTCGACGCGGCCAAGGCCGAACTGGCTGGCATTCTGACCCTGCTGGCGCAGTGGGAAGCCGATGGCACCCTGAAGGAAGTGGCTCGCGAGATTTCCGGCGCGCTCACCGCCGCATTGAAGGGGCTCAAGGAAAACCTTGCGGCGGTGGATTGGCGGGCGACCTGGGACGGCGTCAAGGCGTTTGCCTCCGGGGTGATGCGGGCCGTTGACGCCGTGGGCGGCTGGGGCAATGCCCTGATCGTCGTTGCGGCCATAATGAATGCCCAGACCATTTTGGCGGTAGGCAACCTTATGGGCGCGGTCGTGCGTCTTAGTATTTCGTTGATTTCCCTGGGTGCTCGTGGTGTCGCCGCCCTGGTACCCATGCTGGTATCGTTCGGCACGGCCATGATCCCGGTGATCGCGTCCAGTTGGGCTTTCACCGCGTCGCTGCTGGCCAACCCCATCACCTGGATCGTGCTGGGCATCGTCGCCGCCATCGCCGCCATCGTCGCCCTGGCCGCCGGCATCGCCTGGGCCGTCACCCATTGGGACGAATTCAAGGCGATGGTGTTCGCGGTGGGCGATGCCATCACCGGCGCCTTCGGAATGGCGCTGGATTGGGCGGCCGGAAAACTCAAGGCGTTCTGCGATTGGGCGCTGGGAATCTGGGAAGACATCAAGGGCATCTTCACCGGCGACGGACCCAAGGGTGACAGGTCGTGGAAGCCCGATATCAGCTTCGGCGACCAGCCCAAGGTCCAGGCGGCAATTCAGGCGGCCAACAGCAACATCCCGCCGGCCGCCCTGGCGGCGCCCCCCGCCCAGGCCCCCGGCGGCGCCCCCAGCCCGGCCATTGCCATGGCCGCCGCCGGCAGGCCGATGACCGGGGAAATCACGGTCAGCTTCGACAATGCGCCGCCCGGCATGCGGGTATCGCAGGGGCAGACCAACCACCCGGGTGTCGCCCTTAACCCGACCGTCGGCTACCGCTCCATGGCGGTGGTTGGCGGCTAACAGCGTTGGCGCAATTGATCCCTCAATGTGACAACCCGGTTAGCATTGTTCTCGGATCGGTTATTCCGGCGCATTGATCCAACGCCACATCCGCCAGCCCTCATAGACGGTGACTGGGAGGATCAATAGGGTGACGACATGGCTGGCCAGCAGCAGCGGAACCACATGCCGCGGCCCGCACCGGCGGCACCAACATATCGGAAGCCACAGCAGCAGGCCGGGAAGGATCAGTAGTCCGGACAGGTTTTGCGGCAGCAGCCACGGGCCATAGTCCCAGGATATGCCGCTGTTGTAATACGCATTCATGGGCGCATCGGTGGTCGCCAGATAGTTGGCGCCAATGGCGGACAGGTTGAGTGCCAGGCAAGCCGTCAACCACCAAAATCTGCCAATGAACGCAACTATTCTCATCGTGCTGCGCTCCCAGCGACCGTGTTGCCGTCATTCTGCAGGACAAACTCAGCGTCGGGTTCAGTCGCTGGTCAGTCGAACACCTGCGCCGCCGGGGGACGATGCACCGTCCGCCAGGAATGTGACGCCTGCGTCTTCAAGCGCTCGCTTGATGGCCGCGAGATTGGCAGAGATGGGCGTACTGTTGCCCTTCTCGAAATTTACAATAGTGCGCAGACCCACACCGCTTTGTTCGGCTAGGTCTTCCTGTCGGAGGCCAATGAGGGCCCGCGCAGCGCGGCATTGTCCGGGCGAAATCGTCATACCCGCCACCATACAAGGATGCATAAAAAACGCAAGGACGCACAAATTGCGCTTGCGCACATCAGGCAAGGCTGCGTAAATTACGCAGCCTGATGATGCTTAGAGGTGGCGAAATGGACGTCGATGCAAACAAGTTGATCATCGAGGCTTTGCCGTTCGTTCTGGACGGCAAGGCCAACAATCCCGGCCGCAAATTTTGGCATGTCCGACCGACCGGTGATGCGCAGATGGATTTCGCCCTGGGCGACGCCCTGGGGCGCCAGGCGCTGAATTGCCTGCGGAAAACGGAATTCTCTCCTCTGCTGGGCTGGGTGGTCGGCGGAATGGTCAGCTGTGGCCACTTCGGTCCTGTCGAAATCAGCTTCATGGACGTCATTGCTCGCGCCGCGATCCGGGGGAGGGGGCAATGATTACCGTGAATGAACGCTGCAAACCCGTGTCCCGGCGCGCCCTGCTGTTCGCGGGAGCGATGATGCCTGCTGCTGCCATTGCGGCGCCGGCGCCCAGCACCCCCGCCGATTCCGCTGCGGTGCTGGCACAGCAGTGGTTGGCCTTGGAGATGCGCGTTGGGCAGGGGCTGACCGACGACGAAATTGACGCGGTCGGCGACCGGCAATCGCATGTCGGTACGCAATTGTTATCGACGCGCGCAAGCACAGTCGCAGGGCTACGCGCCAAACTGGAAGTTCTGGTCGGATGGCTTGGCCTTCCTGATAGCCTTCCCATGGGGGAGGTCAATTACTTCAACGACGAATTGCTGTTGAGCCTTCTGGCTGACGCTAGGGCGCTTGAACAGCTTGGCTCATAACAACCAGTCCTGGGACTACGCCATGCGGCGCTCGCTCTCCATCGCTTCCGCTGCTGAACTTCTGGACACCAGCAGGGATACGATTCGGGACATGCTGAACAAGGGGCAGCTGTCCGGCCATTATTTGCGGCGGGAGAGGCGCGTCTACTTGGACAGCATCGAGGAATACCAGTTAGCGCACGAAATCCCGGTGAAGGCGGCGGGCAGCAGCGCACCGCCCCGCCGTTTGGCTTCGGCCAAGACGGACGCTGCGCGGACCTTGGAGCGCTTCGGCCTATGAGCACCTACTTCAACAGCGCCCGTGGGCGGTGGGTGTACAACTTTATCCGCGCGGGTGAGCGGCATTCCGGCTACTGCGTGAATGAGGATGGCACCCCGTCCACCACCAAGCGCCAGGCGGATGCCTGCGAAGCCAGGATCAAGCGCGAGGTGGAAAAGGCGCTGAAGACGTCCGGCGCCGCCTCTGGCGTTCGCGTGGCCGGGTGCTTCGCCGTCGAACAGATGTTCGCCGATTACGTCAGCCAAAGCGCCGGGGCCAAGCGGTCGTTCCAGACCAATATCAAGCGCTACGTGGCTGAATTACTGGATTTCCTTGGCAGGCAGACCGCCGCCACGTCCATCACCAACGACACTGTTGAAGCGTTTATTGTCCATTCCAGGGCACAGCTGCGCGGGGTCTACTCCGGCGGCCCGAAGAAGGGCGGTGACTACAAGGTGACGGATGGGGCGCGGACGCGATCGGACAGCACCACAAACCGCTATTTGGCCTGCCTGCGCGCGGCCATAAATTGGGCGTCCAAGCGCGGCAAGATGCCGCCGCTGCACGTCCGGCACCTGGAAGAGCCCGCCGAACTCCCCACGCCGATCAGCCCCCAGCTAGTCATGGCCATATGGGCGAAGGCGCCGCCGCATCTGCGGCTGGCCATCACCATTGCCGTCCACACCGGCATGCGTCTGGATGAAACCCTGGGGCTGCGCTGGGATTGGATTGACCTGGACGCCCGTACCATCACGCTGCCCAGCAAATCGACCAAATCGAAGGCCGGGCAGGTGGTGTTCGTGAACGACGACCTGGCCGCCGCGCTAATAGCCGCGCCGCGCGTTTGCGACGTCGTCGTCACATACACCCGTGCCGTGAAGAAAGAGGCGCTGGAGCGCCGGCCGCCGAAGCCGATTAAGTCGCTGAAGCGCGCCTGGCAGACCGCTCAAAAAGCCGCCGGCATCGCCAAGCCCTATCGCTTCCACGATCTGCGCGCCACCTTCTGCACGGCCGTCTTGGCTGCCAACCACAACCCCATGGCCTTGAAGAATGCCGCCCGGCATGCCTCGCTGGCCACCACCATGCGGTATGCGAAATTGGCTGACGAATCGGTGCGCCAAGCCTTCAACGCGACGGCCGGTTTGCTAAAGTCACAAACGAAAGTCACAAACGCGAAGAAAAAGCCGCGCACCCGCAAACGGGCTGAGACTGCCGAAAGTGGCGGAAATGCTGGGGCTTGAGAGTGGCGTCCCGGAAGGGATTCGAACCCCTGACCTACGGTTTAGGAAACCGTTGCTCTATCCTGCTGAGCTACCGGGACGGCGCCCAGGGAAACTAGCGCCCCGGGCCGTTTTCCGCAAGCGAGACAAGGGGGAGGCGCCGTTTCTTGGGGCGGAGCCTGGGTGGGCGCCCCGCCGGGGCCTCTATTGCACGGGGGCGCTGTCATGACTCTTGGTCGTATCGCCATTTTGCCGCTTGCCTGACGCGGCGGGTTCGGTCATGGTCCGCACCCCCGAACCCGACCCCAACCATTACGTCACGGAGAGGACAAGGATGAGCGGCTTTCGTACCCATGACGGCCAGCATTCCGACCGCATGCCGATCAAGCGTTCGGCCGAGGAAAAGAAGCGTTTGCTGGTGCAGTTGAAGGAACAGCAGGCTCAGTTGAAGCCGTGGGTGGCCGAGGGCGTGAAGACTTCGCTGGCAAAGCGCATCGCCGATCTGGAAGCCGAATTGCGCGCCGCCGCGCCGCGCCGCTGAGGGCTGGCGCCGGGACCGCTCCGTCGTCGCTGGCGGGGCGGCAGGGGCGGTGGTTATGATGGCGGTGCCATGACCGCCTTGTGCCGAGACTGCTGCATTCCCTTCCGTTCGGGGACCGATTGTCCCCGCTGCGGTTCGGCGCGGGTGGTGGACCATCCCGAATTGCTGGACCTGTGCGTCGCTCACATCGATTGCGACGCCTTTTATGCCTCGGTGGAAAAACGCGACGATCCGTCGCTGGCGGACAAGCCGGTGATCGTCGGCCATGCCGGCGGGCGCGGCGTGGTTACCACCGCCTGTTATGTGGCGCGCCAATACGGCCCGCGTTCGGCCATGCCCATGTTCAAGGCGCTGGAGCTGTGCCCGCAGGCGGTGGTCATCCCGCCCGACATGGGCAAGTATCGCCGGGTTTCCCAGGCCATCCGCGAGCTGTTCCACAAGGCGACGCCGCTGGTCGAGCCGTTGTCGCTGGACGAAGCCTATCTTGATCTGTCGGCCGAAATCCGGCTGGTCGACCGGGCGCCGGCGGTGCTGCTGGCGCGGCTGCAGCGCGCCATCGAACGCCGGGTGGGCATTACCGTCTCGGTGGGGCTGTCCTACAACAAGTTCCTGGCCAAAATGGCCAGCGACCGCAACAAGCCGCGCGGCTTCACCGTGATCGGCCGCGCCGAGGCGCGCGACATGCTGGCCCCCATGCCGGTGGGCGCGCTGTTCGGCGTCGGCGCCGCCACCGCCGCCCGCATGGCCCAGGCCGGCATCACCACCATCGGCCAGTTGCAGGGCATGGCCGAGGCCGAGTTGGTCGCCCGCTTCGGCCGCTTCGGCCGCGCGCTTTATCTGATGGCGCGCGGCGAGGACGGCCGCCGCGTGCAGCCCGACCGTCCGGCCAAAAGCGTCTCCAACGAAACCACCTTCGCCCGCGACATCCGCGACCCCGCCCGGCTGGCGCAGGCGCTGACGCCGCTGGCGGAAAAAGTGGCCGCGCGGCTGGAGCGCGCCGGGTTGGCCGGGCGCACCGTGGTTCTGAAACTCAAGACCGCCGATTTCAAGGTGCTCAGCCGCAACCATCGCCTGCCCGCCGCCACCAGCCGGGCCGACGTGTTGCTGCGGGTGGCCGGGGCCATGCTCGAGCGCGAAGCCGACGGCCGCGCGTTTCGCCTGATTGGCGTGGGTGTCGCCGACTTGTGCGCATCAAAAGATGCGGACCCGCCGGACTTGTTCGACGGGTGAAGGACACTCGACAACGATCACGTCAACAGGCTATGAACGGATTAAAACCAGTTCCATTCCAAAAGGTCAGAGATCATGAGCCTGTTCGGCCGTCGCGCCCGCGGCATCGACGTCACTCCCGGCGACGTGTTCCGGAAAGTCGGCACCTATGGCGGCGAGTGGGTGGTCGATCGTGTGTTCGACTATCCCGACATTCCGCCCCATGTCCGCATGGTCGAACGCCAGGGCGCGCGCGCCATGACGGTGGCTGTGTCCATGCTGTTCGATCCGGATTGCTTCACCCCGTTGGCGCGCGGCGGCAGCGCCGAGGCCTAAGGGACCCCGGCGCGCCGTCGGCATCTGCCCTTTACGACTGATAGCGGTGCAGATAGGTGGGCAGCACCGCTTCGGCGGCCACCGGGGCGATGCCCAAATCCGCCAGCCCGGGCTTGCCGCCCCGCACCACGTTGTCCACCTTCAGCAGCTTGACCTGATCCGGCGTCAGCGGCGGCGTCGGCAGGAATTGCAGGAAGGCCGCCTGCAGGCGGGCCACGCCGAAGGGCAGGGGCACCAGCAGCGACTTGCGCCCGGTGACGCGCAGGATCAGCTCCAGCACTTCCTTGAGTGTATAGCGGCGCGGCCCGCCCAGTTCATAGACCTTGCCCGCCGCCTTGGGTTCGTTCACCGCCTTGACGATGGCCTCGGCCACGTCGGCCACATAGACCGGCTGGAAGGTGGGGCCGCCCGAACCGTACCAATCGACGCCGTAGCCGTTCTCGGTATGGATGGGCTTGAAGCCGTCGCCGGTGAACACCGGCAGCACCGGCGACACCCGCGCCAGCTTGGCGAAGCGGTTGAAGAAGTCGTCGTCGGGGCCGAACACCACCGAAGGCCGGAAGATGGTGGCGCCGGGAAAGGCCGCCTGCACCGCCTCTTCCCCCTGGGCCTTGCTGCGCGCGTAGGCCGAGGCGGAATTCTTGTCCGCGCCCAGCGCCGACATGTGCACCAGCCGGGTCACCCCCGCCTCGCGCGCCGCCTGGGCCACGTTGGCGGCGCCCTGGCGCTGAACGGCGTCGAAGCGCGCCTTGCCCTTCTCGAACAGGATGCCCACCAGGTTGACCGCCGCGTCGGCGCCGGCCACCGCCGCGCGCACGTCGGCGGGGTTGGTGACGTCGGCGCGCACCGGATTGACCTGGCCGGGATCGCCCATGGTCTTGAGGAAACCGGCCCCCACGGGGTCGCGCACGGCGGCGCGCACGATCCATCCTTGCGCCGCCAGCCGCTTGACCACCTGCCGTCCGATGAAACCGGACCCCCCGAAGACCGTCACCACTCTACGCATGTGGACCTCCGCATCTCCCGCTCCGCCGCTTTTCGGCAGGCTTATGTCTTTGGACTGAAAGGCTATTCGTTTCGTCAGTCGAACGCAACGGCAAGGCGAGTGGGGACGGCGCGCGGAAAAAAATCGCGCTTCCGTGAAAAAACCCGTTGACGGCGCGGCCGGTTCCGAATATTTCTCCGGGCCTCGGCGGGGACGACCTGCTGAGGACCGGCGGAAACGCAGGCCACCTGCCCAGGTGGCGGAATTGGTAGACGCGCACGGTTCAGGTCCGTGTGCCGCGAGGCGTGAAGGTTCGAGTCCTTTCCTGGGCACCATTTCCTCGGTGATACCAACACCGAGGGCCAGCCCCCCAACGGGGCTATGCCAAACGGCTCCTTTGGGGATCAACCCTGAAGGAGCCGTTCGCATGTCCATCACCTACCATATCGGTGATCTTCCCGATTCCCTGGAGCTGGGGCCGGTCGTGGCGGTGGACAGCGAGACCATGGGGCTGTCGCTGGTGCGCGACCGGCTTTGCGTGATCCAGCTGTCGGCCGGCGACGGCAATGCCCACGTGGTCCACTTTCCAATTCCCGTCTACGACTGCCCCAATTTGAAGCGGCTGCTGGCCGATCCGGCGGTGACCAAGCTGTTTCACTTCGCCCGTTTCGATCTGGCCATGATCCGCAAGCACTTGGGCGTGCAGTGTCAGCCGGTGTGGTGCACCAAGCTGGCGTCGAAGCTGACCCGCACCAATACCGATCGCCATGGCCTCAAGGATCTGTGCCGCGATCTGATCGGGGTGGAACTGTCCAAGCACCAGCAGACGTCGGACTGGGGGGCGCCGGAACTGAACGCCGACCAGTTGGCCTATGCCGCTTCCGATGTGCTGCACCTGCACCAATTGAAGGCCAAGCTCGAGGTTCTGCTGGACCGCGAGGACCGGCGCGAGGTGGCCGAGGCGTGCTTCCGCTTCCTGCCCGCCCGCGCCGACCTGGACCTGCTGGACTGGGACGACGTGGATATCTTCTCGCACTGACGGGGCGCGGCGCGACCGCCGCCGGCGGTTGCCGGCGATCAGGTGACGGCCCGAGGGCGGCATTTCGCCGCCCTCTCCTCTTTTGACCTTTCGATTGCTCGCGCGATTCGTATAGTGAGGGGCCGCGCCCCCCGATTGGCGCGGGGATTGCAAGTTGAGCCAGAGCCCGTACATGACCATCGACGTGCCGGAAGACGCCAGCGTCTCCGCCGATATCGTTTCCGCCCGCCGCGTTCTGACCGCCGAGGCCCAGGCCTTGCAGGCGCTGTCCGATTCGCTGGGCGACGCCTTCGTGGCCGCCGTCGGCGCCCTGGCCGCCGCCTCCGGGCGGGTGGTGGTGTCGGGCATGGGCAAGTCGGGCCACGTGGCGCGCAAGATCGCGGCCACCCTGGCCAGCACCGGCACCCCGGCGTTTTTCGTCCATCCCGGCGAGGCCAGCCATGGCGATCTGGGCATGATCATGCCGGGCGACGCGGTGGTGGCGCTGTCCAATTCGGGCGAAACCCCCGAACTGGGCGACATCGTCGCCTATACCCGCCGCTTCGAAATTCCGCTGATCGCCATCACCTCGCGGGGGGAAAGCTCGCTGGCGCAGGCGGCCGATGTCGGCCTGATCCTGCCCAAGGTGCCCGAGGCCTGTCCCATGGGGCTGGCGCCCACCACCTCGACCACGCTGATGCTGGCGCTGGGCGACGCCCTGGCGGTGGCGCTGCTGGAACGCAAGAACTTCACCGCCGCCGATTTCCGCGTCTTCCATCCCGGCGGCAAGCTGGGCCAGCGCCTGCTGAAGGCCGCCGACCTGATGCATGGCGGCGACGGCGTGCCGCTGGTGGCGCCCGACGCCTCGATGGCCGACGTGCTGCTGGTGATGACCGCCAAGCGGCTGGGCTGTGCCGGCGTGGTGCGCGACGGCCGGCTGATCGGCATCATCACCGACGGCGATCTGCGCCGCCACATGCAGGACGGGCTGCTGGGCCTGACCGCCGAGGCGACCATGACGCCGGCGCCCAAGACCGTGCCGCCGTCCATGCTGGCGGCCGAGGCCCTGCGCATCATGAATTCCAAATCCATCACCACTTTGTTCGTGGTTGATGACGGTCGGCCGGTGGGCGTGCTGCACGTGCACGATCTGCTGCGCTCGGGCGTGGCCTGACCGGCGGGGGCGACGGATGAGCTTGCATGCCGATTCCGACCTGCGCCCGTCGCCGCGACTGTCTCGCCGTCCCCGCCGCATGGCCCACCCGGCCCATGCCGCCCCCCATCATCGCTATTCCCGCATGGTCGGCACCCTCAAGCTGGTGCTGCCGTCGGTCGCCGTGGTCCTGTTGGGCCTGGTGGTGGCGTGGCCGAAGCTGAGTTCGACCGAGGACGGCTTTCACATCAGCTTCGCGCAGCTGTCGTCGTCGGCGGTGGAAAACCTGTCCATGGTCAATGCCCGCTATTACGGGCTCAACCGCCGCAACCAACCCTTCACCATCACCGCCGACGTGGCCACCGAGGACAAGCCCGGTTCCGGCCTGATCGTGCTGGACCAGCCCAAGGGCGACTTTCTGACCGCCGCCGGCAAGGGCGTGTATGTGGAATCGCGGCGCGGCTTTTATCAGCAGAAGCAGCAATATCTGGACCTGGAGGGCGAGGTCAGCCTGTACCACGAGGATGGTTACGAGCTGCACACGGAAAAGGCCCGCGTCGACCTGCGGACCTCGGACGTGGTCGGCACCGTTCCGGTCGAGGGCCATGGCCCCCAGGGCCGCATCGACGGCTCGGGGTTCCGCATCCTGGAAAAGGGAACGCGGGTGGAGGTCACCGGCAAATCCATGATGAACTTCAAGGGGGCTGGCTCGAAATGATGCGTCCGACTGCTTTGGCGCTTGCCGTGGCGGCGCTGTTGGCCGCGTCGCCGGCCGCCGCCCAGGGCTTCAACCTCAGCCGCGACAACGACAGCCAGATCCAGGTCTATGCCGACGACGGCATCGAGTGGATTTCCGAGGCCAACCGGGTGGTGGCGCGCGGCAACGCCAAGGCCGTGCGCGGCGCCGTCACCGTCACTGCCGACAGCCTGACCGCCTATTACCGCCAAGGGCCGGGCGGCAACGAGATCTGGCGGCTGGATGCCGACGGCAGCGTGACCATCGCCACGCCCACCGAAACCGCCACCGGCACCAAGGCCACCTATGACCTGGACAAAGCCATCTTCGTGCTGCGCGGGCAGCCGGCCAAGCTGGTGACCCCCACCGACACGGTGACCGCCAAGGATGCCCTGGAATATTGGGAAAACGAACGCATGGCGGTGGCGCGCGGCGACGGCTATGCCTCGAACGGCGAAAAGAGCATCCGGGCCGACGTGCTGACCGCCCGCTTCAAGGACAAGGGCGGCGCCCCGCCGGCGGGCCGCAAGGGCGCGGCCAAGGGCCAGGCCCCCGATCGCGGCAGCCTGGAATTGCAGCGCGCCGACGCCTATGGCCACGTGCTGCTGACCACCGCGCGCGAGCGGGTCAGCGGCGACCGCGGCGACTACAACCTGGAAACGGGTATCGCCACCGTGTCGGGTTCGGTTAAACTGACCCGCGACGGCAACGAGCTGAACGGCGGTTTCGCCCACGTGAACCTGAATACCGGCATCAGCAAGCTGTTCGGCGCCGCGCCCGGTGAAAAGGGCGGCGACACCCGCGCCCACGGGACCTTCATTCCCGACAAGCAGGAAGGCGAGAAGCGTCGGGCCATTTTCCAGGGCGCCGGTCCCTCGTCGAACGGCGCGGCGGAGAAGCGTTAAAGGAATGGGGATGGACGCAATCGATTCCACCGAGCGGCAGGCGCCCGAAAACGCGGACGCTCCCGCCCGTCAGGTGCATCCGGGCAGCGGCCTGGTGGCCCGCAACATCGGCAAGCGGTTCAAGCGCCGCACGGTGCTGCGCGACGTCTCGATCCAGGTGCAGCGGGGCGAGGCGGTGGGGCTGCTTGGCCCCAACGGTGCAGGCAAGACCACCTGTTTCTACTGCATCACCGGCCTGATCAATCCCGACGACGGCGCCATCGAGCTGGACGGCAGCGACATCACCGGCCTGCCCATGTATCGCCGCGCCCGGTTGGGCATCGGCTATCTGCCGCAAGAGGCGTCGATCTTTCGCGGACTGACCGTGGAAGGCAACCTGATGGCGGTGCTGGAAGTGGTCGAGCCCGACCGCGACCTGCGCCAGGCCCGGCTGGACGAGTTGCTGGCGGAATTCGGCGTCGAGCATCTGCGCCGGGCGCCGGCCATGGCGCTGTCGGGCGGCGAGCGCCGCCGCGTCGAGATCGCCCGCGCCCTGGCGTCGAAGCCCCATTTCATCCTGCTGGACGAGCCGCTGGCCGGCATCGACCCCATCGCGGTGGCCGATATCCGCGATCTGGTCGCCCATCTCAAGCATCGCGGCATCGGCGTGCTGATCACCGACCACAACGTGCGCGAGACGCTGGACATCATCGACCGCGCCTACATCCTGCACGACGGCACGGTGCTGATGGAGGGGCCGCCCGAGGAAATCGTCGCCCACGAGGGCGTTCGCCGGGTCTATCTCGGCGAACACTTCAGCCTTTGATCCAGCCCTAGAAAGCGAAAGACGGCGTAGCTTATGGCGCTCTCCCCACGGTTGGACATCCGCCAGACCCAGGCTCTGGTCATGACCCCGCAATTGCAGCAGGCCATCAAGCTGCTGCAATTGTCCAACCTCGAGCTGACCACCTTCATCGACCAGGAACTGGAACGCAATCCGCTGCTGGAACGCGAGGACGGCGATCGCGGCGAGATGGATCGCGTCGATGCCGGACTTGACGGCGGCGAGGCCGACCCGCGCGAAGCCGCCCCCGAGCCGGCCGAGTCCCCCATGCTGGACGGCATGACCGAGACGTCCGCCGCCGACGGCATGGACGTGGATTACGACAACCTGTTCAACAACGACAGCGCCTCGGATTCCACCGATGGCGAGGCGTTCGGACAATGGAGCCGCACCGGCGGCTCCGCCAGCTTCGACGACGGCGAATCCAACCTTGAACAGATTGTGGCCGGCGAGCTGACCCTGCGCGACCATCTGGTGGCCCAGCTCAACATGGACGTGCTCGATCCCGCCGACCGTTTGATCGGCCTGCACCTGATCGAGATGCTGGACGAATGCGGCTATCTGATCGGGGATCTGGGGGAACTGGCGGACCGGCTGGGCTGTTCCCAGCAAAAGGTCGAGGCAGTGCTGGCCCGGGTGCAGCGTTTCGACCCCGTCGGCGTGTTCGCCCGCTCGCTCAAGGAATGCCTGGCCCTGCAGTTGGCAGAGCGCAACCGCCTTGATCCGGCCATGGCGGCGCTGCTGGACAATCTGGACATGCTGGGGCGGCGCGACCTGGCCGGCCTGATCAAGGTGTGCGGCATCGACGCCGAGGACCTGGCCGAGATGATCGGCGAGATCAAGGCGCTGGACCCCAAGCCGGCGCTGAAATTCGACACCGCCGTCGCCCAGCCCGTCACCCCCGACGTGCTGATGCGCCGGGCCCAGGACGGGTCGTGGCTGGTGGAGCTGAATTCCGACACCCTGCCGCGCGTGCTGGTGAACACCCGCTATTACGCCAAGGTGTCGGGGGGCGTTCGCAACAAGGACGAACGCACCTACCTGTCGGAACGCTTCCAGTCGGCCAACTGGCTGGTCAAGTCGCTGCACCAGCGCGCCACCACCATCCTGAAGGTCGCCACCGAGCTGGTGCACCAGCAGGATGCGTTCTTCCGCCACGGCGTGCAGCACCTCAAGCCGCTGGTGCTGCGCGACATCGCCGGCGCCATCGGCATGCACGAAAGCACGGTCAGCCGGGTGACCTCGAACAAGTACATCGCCACCCCGCGCGGCATCTACGAACTGAAGTACTTCTTCACCCAGGCCATCAGTTCGAACGATGGTGGCGACGCCCATTCGGCCGAGTCGGTGCGTCACCGCATCAAGGTGCTGATCGACGCCGAAGGGCGGCAGGTTCTTTCCGACGACCGCATTGTCGAGCTGCTGAAAGCCGAGGGCATCGACATCGCCCGGCGGACGGTGGCAAAATATCGCGAGGGCATGAATATTCCATCTTCGGTCCAGCGCCGCCGCGAAAAGTCGCTAGGCACCTAGGCCGGAGGGGCAAAACCGGGGCGGAGCTTGACTTCGGCGGGGGGCGGAACTATGTTCCGGCCCTCTCGAGGACCGGTCCTGACGGCCCCCGGGCGGGGATTGTGCGAGACCGAGATCTGCGGCTGGGCAGACCGCTGACTGACTGAATGGCGTGGTGTCTCGAAACGCTGGCCGCGCGGCCGGATTAAAGAAGCACCATGCGTAGCCCAACAGAGGGTTGCTTTTCATGGACATTGCCGACCTGATCACTCCGGCTGCCGTTATCCCGAATTTGCGCGCCACTTCCAAGAAGCAGGCGCTGCAGGATTTGGCCAAGAAGGCGGCGGAGCTTACCGGCCAGAACGAGCGCGCCGTGTTCGACGTTCTGTTGGAACGCGAGCGGCTGGGAACCACCGGCGTGGGCAACGGCATCGCCATCCCCCACGGCAAGCTGCCCAGCCTGGCCCGCCTGTACGGGCTGTTCGCCCGGCTCGAGCGTCCCATCCACTTCGAATCCATCGACGAACAGCCGGTCGACCTGATCTTCCTGCTGCTGGCGCCGGAAACCGCCGGCGCCGACCACCTGAAGGCGCTGGCCCGCGTGTCGCGGCTGCTGCGCGACAAGGGTGTGTGCGAAAAGCTGCGTGGAACCGACAATGCCGACGGACTGTTCGCCTTGCTGACCGAATCGCCGGCCAGCCGGGCGGCGTGACCGCGTCGGCGCCCATTGCGGGCGCGGCCAAGCGGGCGGATGCCCGCGCCCGGCGAGGGCTAAACATAAATCTAGATCATCGTGCGTCATATTTGACGCTCGATGATCTAATACTTGTGGCGAGTGCTGCGCGATGGGGCCACAACCCCCTATTGCAGCGCCATAAAAGGGGCTAGAAAGGGCGCATGAGGACGCTCTATCACCATCCGCTCTGTCCGTTCTCGCGCAAGGTGCGCGTGGTCCTGGCCGAGAAGAAGCTGGATTTCGAATCCCATCTCGAACGCTATTGGGAACGCCGCGACGAGTTCCTGGCGCTGAACCCGGCTGGCGAGGTGCCCGTGCTGGTGGAAGAGGGCGGCACCGTGCTGGCCGATTCCACCGCTATCTGCGAATATCTGGACGAGGTGAACCGCGAGCCGCCGCTGCTGCCGGCGGAAGCCGCCGCCCGCGCCGAGGTGCGGCGTCTGGTGGGATGGTTCGACGTGAAGTTCCATCGTGACGTCACCGTCAACCTGGTGGGCGAAAAGGTGCACAAGCGCCTGACCAGCGCCCATGCCGCCCCCGATTCGCGCCTGATCCGCGCCGGCTTCGCCGCCATCCACCAGCATCTGGATTACATCGGCTGGCTGACCGAGCGGCGCACCTGGCTGGCCGGGTCGCAATATTCCATGGCCGACATCGCCGCTGCCGCCCAGATTTCCTGTCTGGACTATATCGGCGACGTCCCGTGGGAAAATCATCCCGCCGCCAAGGACTGGTACGCCCGCGTCAAATCGCGTCCCAGCTTCCGCCCGCTGCTGGCCGACCATCTGCCGGGCGTGCCGCCGCCGCGCCACTACGCCGACCTGGATTTCTGATCCTCTTTATTCGCGGTCGATGGTCAGCGTCAGCTTGGCGTAATCGGCACGCCGATAATCGTCGATCAATCCGTGCACCTCGTCGGGCGGCAGGCCCAGATGGCGCAGTGTCAGACCGGCCAGTTGCAGGCTGCCCTCAAGGATTTCCGGCACCACCGCCGTCGCCCCGGCGCTTTCCAGGCCGCGGGCCTGACGACGGTCGCGGGCGCGCACCAGGATGTGCAGTTCAGGGAATTGGGTGCGCAGGCGCGGCACCAGCTTTTCCCGGCCCGAACCGGTGTCGATGGTCAGCAGCACGGCGCGGGCGCGGGCGGCGCCGACCGCCTTCAGCACGTCCACCTTGCGAATGTCGCCGAAGAAAACCGTGTCGTCGCCGCCGTCGCGCAGGCGCGCCACCAGACGGGGGTCGCGGTCGATGGCGACGAAGGGAATGCCCAATTCGCGCAGGATGGTGGCGACCACCTGACCGGCGCGGCCGAAGCCGACGATGATGACGTGGCCGGCCAGATCCTGGCAGTCGCGCCCGGGCGCCACCGCCTGGGCGTCGGCCAGCCGATGGCGGCGCGCCACCCAGTCGCCCAGGGCGGCCAGGGCCGGGGTCGCGGCCATGCTGACCGCCACCACCGAGGTCAGCAATTCGATCTCGGCCGGACTCAGCAGGTGGGCCTGCCCGGCACGGGCCAGGGCGACGAAGGCGAACTCGCCGCCCTGGGCCAGCAGCAGGCCCAGATGCAGGGCGGTGGACAGCGGAAAGCGGAACAGCAGCGCCAGCACGGTCAGCACCAACGCCTTGCCGCCCACCAGCAGGGCGACGCCATTGGCGATGGCGGGCAGGTCGGCCACCACCTTGGCCGGGTCCACGGTCATGCCGACGGTCAGGAAGAACAGCCCCATGAGCAAACCGCGCACCGGCTGCAGGTCGGCTTCCACCTGATGGCGGTATTCGGTGCTGGCCAGCATGACGCCGGCCAGGAAGGCGCCCAGCGACAGCGACAGCCCGGCGGCTTCGGTGGCGAAGCTGGTGCCCACCACGGTCAGCAGGGCGGCGGCGACGAACACGTCGGGCGAGCGGGTGGCGCTGACCACATGGAACAAGGGGCGCAGAGCCAGGCGGGCGACCAGGAAGATGGCGGCCATGGCGGCAACCGCCTTGGCCAGCGCCAGCAGTTCGGCCCAGGCCAGGCTGAGGCCGGCGCCGCCCAGTTGCGGAATGGTGACCAACAACGGCACCACCGCCAGATCCTGCAGGATCAGCACCGCCACGGCGACCCGGCCCACTTGCGAATTCAGCTCGCCGCGCTCGGACAGGATTTGCAGCACGAAGGCGGTCGAGGAAAACGCCAGCGCCACGCCCACCACGCCGGCGCCGTTCATGCCCAGCCCCATGGCCGCCATCATGCCGGCGGCCAGCACGCCGGTGACCACCACCTGGGCGGTTCCCAGGCCGAAGATGAAATGGCGGATGACGCGCAGGCGTTCCCACGACAATTCCAGGCCGATCATGAACAGCAGAAAGACGATGCCCAATTCGGCCAGATCGCGCGCGCCTTCCTCGTCGGCCATCAGCCCCAGCCCGGCGGGGCCGACCACGCTGCCGGCCAGCAGATAGCCCAGCACCGGCGACAGGCGCAGGCGGTGGCACACCGGCGACACCAGCACCGCGATGGTCAGGAAGATCAACGCATCGCTCAGGATGCCATGGTTCAATGCCGCGCCCTTTCTTTTCGTGCGCCCCTTTCTAGCTAAGCTCGCGCGCCGCCGGAATTAAGGGAAAATGCCTATCCGGCGCGGATTATTTCCCCCGCCCCCTGGACATCGCCTGCTCAGGCCCTTACACCCCATGGTAACAGCCGGCAGGGAAGGGGCCAGGGCGTGATCGAGAGCATGAACGTGGCGCTGCTGGTGTTGGCCGGTCTGGTGACCGTCAGCATCTTTTCCAGCTTGCTGTCGTTCCGCATCGGCGCGCCGCTGTTGCTGGTGTTCCTGGGCGTCGGCCTGCTGGCCGGCGACGGCGGCATCGGCGGCATCCGCTTCAACGACGCCGGCACCGCTTATATGGTGGGCAGTGTCGCCCTGGCGGTGGTGCTGTTCGATTCCGGTTTCCATACCCCCTACAAGACGGTGCGCATGGCGGCGCTGCCGTCATTGTCGCTGGCCACCGTGGGCGTGCTGCTGACCGCTGTCATCGTCGCCGTGCCGGCGCATTTCCTGCTGGGCCTGCCGTGGATCGAGGGCATGCTGCTGGGGTCCATCGTGGCGTCGACCGACGCGGCGGCGGTGTTCTTCCTGCTGCGCGTCGGCGGTATCCACGTGCGCGACCGCGTGCGCTCGATCCTGGAAATGGAATCGGGCTCCAACGATCCCATGGCCATCTTCCTGACCCTGGTGCTGATCCGCTTTCTGGTGGACCGGTCCAGCCACACCGGGTTCGGCGGCTATGTGATCATGCATCTGACCCTGGAATTCGGCATCGGCGCCGTCGCCGGACTGGCCGGCGGCCTGCTGATCGTGCAGGCGGTTAACCGCCTGGGCATTGAGCGCGGCCTGCTGCCCATCGCCGGCCTGTCGCTGGCGCTGATGGTGTTTGCCGCCACTTCGCTGGCGGGCGGCTCCGGCTTTTTGGCGGTCTATGTGGCCGGTCTGGTGGCGGGCAATTCGCGGCTGGTGGCGCCCCACACCATGCGCCGCTTCCAGGACGGCGCCATCTGGCTGGCGCAGATCGCCATGTTCCTGACGCTGGGCCTGCTGGCCAGCCCGGCGGAATTCCCGCCGCTGCTGCTGCCCAGCCTGGGGGTCGCCTTCGTGTTGATCTTCATCGCCCGCCCCTTCGCGGTATGGGTCGGCCTGCTGCCGTTCAGCATGAGCCGCAACGAAGTGGCCTTCGTGTCGTGGGTGGGCCTGCGCGGGGCGGTGGGCATTCTGCTGGCCATCCTGCCCATCATCTCGGGCATGGAAAACGGGCGGCTGTTCTTCAACGTCACCTTTCTGGTGGTGCTGGTGTCGCTGGCCTTGCAGGGCTGGACCATCGGGCCGGTGGCGCGCTGGCTGGGCCAGGTGGTGCCCCGCCGCATCGGGCCGGTCGAGCGCATGGAGCTGGAAATTCCCGGTGCCGCCCATGAACTGGTGTCTTACCGCATCGTCGCCAACTCGCTGGTGGCCCAGGGGCATCGTTTGCCGCGCTGGGCGGTGCCGTCGCTGGTGGTGCGCGATGGCCGCTCGCTGTTGGGCTCGAGCGTGACCGGGCTCAAGCCCGGCGACATGGTGTGGCTGTTCGCCAAGCCCGAGCGGCTGCCCCATCTGGACCGCCTGTTCGCCAGCCCGGCCCAGGCGGCCGAGGCCGATCGCCAGTTCTTCGGCGATTTCCCCATCGACCCGCGCGCCCGCATGGACGAGCTGAGCATCATGTACGGCCTGCCGGTGCCCGACGAATTCCGCGAGATCACCGTCGCCCAGTGGCTGGAATGGTCGCTGGGGGCCAAGCCGGGCGTGGGCGACCGCATGCCGTTGGGCGAGGTCGAGCTGATCGTGCGCGCGCTGTCGCTGGACGACAGCATCAGCGAAATCGGCCTGGCCGCCGAGCCCACCACCGTCGACAAACCGCGCCTGCCGCTGTTCCCCTCGGGCCGCGAGGTGCGGGAACGCTGGCGCGCCTTCAGGCGTCGGCTGCGCGGCGGGAAATAGCCGGGTCGGGCAGGGCGGCGCATAGCCGCTGGGTCAGCACTTCCACCCGCACGAACACCAGCGCGACGCCCAGGCTG
>DATGXU010000289.1:0-2466 GCA_035298685.1 Magnetospirillum sp.
GGCGAGCATGCCGAAGGCGGGCGCGTTCGAGGCCATGTATTTCAGGATTTCGGTCGGAACCGTGCGGCGGTGAAAGGCGCTTTCCACCTGGTTTTCCATCAACTGCCGGACCTCGGGGCCGGAATAGCCGCTGATCACCAGGTTGACGCCGAAGGCCAGCAACTGGTCCTGCTTGCGCAGGTTCTTGGTGTCGGCCTCGAGCGCGGGCAGGCCGTTCTTCTGCACCAGATAGCCCCAGCGGATGATGCGGGCGACTTCGTTCGCCAGCACGCTGCGGGCGATCCTGGGCGAAAAGAAGACGGCGCTCAGCAGGCGCAGCGCCTGCATGACGTAGCGCACCTCGAAGGCGACGAAGGTGGCGGCCAGGGTGCCGCCGACCACCATGACGAAGCCGGTCAGGTGCAGGAACACCTGGTAATTGGACGTCGAACCGACAATGGCGCCGACGAACAACACCAGGCTAAGGAAAAAGCCAAGGATTGTTGGTACCGACATAGGCTTGCTTTTCCCCCAATCAACCGACGTCACGGCCACCGGTGCGTATCTTGTGATAAAAGCGGTGTGCTGAGCAACCCGTTCGGCGTGGCGGCTTCGCATCAGTTGCTTGCGCGCAGCCCGGCTTGCCGTAGACTGCCCGGCTCGGTTGCTTTTCGAAAGGACGGTCGATGTTGCCTCCCGCGCCCGGCGCGGTGCATGGAGCCCTGGTGGGCACCACCGTTCTGGTGGTCGCCATGGCTGTGGTCGGCCGTTCGCCCGCTGCGCCGCGCGGCCTGGTGCTGTTCGCCGCCGCCTTCGCCCTGCATGTGCTGCGCTATGGCGTGCTGCTGGCCCAGGATTGGCTGGGGCAGGTGCCGATGGTGGTGCTGGCCGAGTCCGTCCATGCCGCCGCCGCCGTGGTGATGCTGGCGGCGATGGTGGCGGTAAGGCGAAGGGTGCCGCCCGTCCGCATGTTGCTGGCGCTGTGGATCGGCATGGCGGTGGCCTTGGCCGGCCTGGTTCCCATCCTCGGCGTCGAAGCCGGCGTGATCTCGGTCAGCCTGTTCGTCGGCGCGGTGATGCTGGGCGCGGCGGCGGTCTTTCACCTGCGGGCGCGCAAGGTGCCGGCAGCCGGCTACAATCTGGTGGCGCTGCTGTTCGTCCTGTGGGGGGCGCTCAAGGGCGCTGCTCCGTGGCTGATGGCCGTGGAATGGTTCCGCCCCGTGGGCCCCCTGCTGTCCGAGGCGCTGGCCATCTGCCTGGGCGTCGCTTTGCTGCTGGCCTCCGATCGCGAACGGCGCATGGCCGAGCTGGCGTCGCGCCGCCGCGCCGAGGCGCTGTTGCGCCTGCAGGGCGAAGCCATGGAGGCCACCGCCAACGCCATATTCATCACCGATCGCGCCGGCCGCATCGAATGGGCCAACGCCGCCTTCACCAGGCTGTCGGGGTGGACCGCCGCCGACGCCCGCCGGCGGCCCGCGCGGCGGTTGCTGATGGGGCGCGAGCGCGATCGGCGCATCATGGAAGCTGTGGAACAGGGCCGCCCCTGGCATGGCGAACTTAGCCTGCGGCGCAAGGACGGCACGCTTTATATCGTCGACCAGACCGTCACCCCCATTGCCGACGACAAAGGCCGCGTCGCCCATTACGTGGTGGTGCAGGAAGACGTGACCGAGCGTCGCCAGGCGGAGGAGCGCATCCGCTTTTTGTCCAATCATGACGCCCTGACCGCGCTGCCCAACCGCCTGCTGTTCCGCGAACACCTGCAGCGGGCCATCGCCCGCTCGCGTGCCGAACGGGGCGGATTGGGCGTGCTGTTCCTCGATCTCGACGATTTCAGCCATTACAACGACGTGCTGGGCCATGACGGCGGCGACCGCCTGCTGTTGCTGCTGGTCGAGCGGTTGATGGGGGCGGGCAGGGGCTTGGAGACCATCGCCAGGGTCGGCGGCGACGAATTCGCGTTCGTCGTCGATGACCGCGCCGGCGGCGAGGCGGCCGCGGAATTGGCGCAGACCTTGCTCGACACCGTGGCGCGGCCGTTCGACATCGGCGGACACGAGGTGCTGGTGGGGGCAAGCATCGGCATCGCGCTGTTTCCCATGGACGGCGAGGATGCCGAGACCCTGATGAAGAACGCCGACGTGGCCATGTACCGTGCCATTCACGAGGCGCCCAACGGCTATCGCTTCTTTACCTCGACCATGGATGCGGAACTGACGGCGCGGCGGCGGATCGAGGGCGACCTGCGGCGCGCGGCAATGCGCGGCGAGTTGGTTCTGCATTACCAGCCCATCGTCGCCGTGGCCGACCGCCGCATCGTCGGTCTGGAGGCGCTGGTGCGGTGGAACCACCCCGAGAACGGGCTGATACCGCCCGCGCACTTCATTCCGCTGGCCGAGGAAAACGGCACGATCGGCGCGATCGGGGAATGGGTGCTGGCCGAGGCGTGCCGGCAGGCGCGCCAATGGAGCGACGCCGGCCTGCCGG
>DATGXU010000290.1:0-3009 GCA_035298685.1 Magnetospirillum sp.
GGATTGGCGCGCGAAGCCGCGGATCCAAATGCCCGACTACCCGGATCAGGCCGCACTTAACGCCGTCGAGGCGCAGCTTGCCAAATATCCGCCGCTGGTGTTTGCCGGCGAGGCCCGTCGCCTGAAGGCGTCGCTGGCCGAAGTGGCCGAGGGCAAGGCGTTTCTGCTGCAGGGTGGCGATTGCGCCGAGAGCTTCCTTGAATTTTCCGCCAACAACATCCGCGACACCTTCCGGGTGCTGTTGCAGATGGCGGTGGTGCTGACCTATGGCGCCGCCATGCCGGTGGTCAAGGTCGGCCGCATGGCCGGCCAGTTCGCCAAGCCGCGCTCGGCCGACACCGAAGTGATCGACGGCGTCGAGCTGCCGTCGTATCGCGGCGACATCATCAACGGGTCGGACTTCACCCCCGAAGCCCGCATCCCCGATCCCGACCGCATGCTGCGCGCCTACAACCAGTCGGCCGCCACGCTGAACCTGCTGCGCGCCTTCGCCCAGGGCGGTTATGCCGACCTGCACAAGGTGCACCAGTGGACGCTGGGCTGCGTGTCCGGCTCGCTGCAGGGCAAGCTGTACGAGGATCTGTGCGCTCGCCTGTCGGAAACGCTGGCCTTCATGGAAGCCTGCGGCCTGACCAGCGAGACCACCCCGCAAATCCGCGAGACCGACTTCTTCACCTCGCACGAAGCCCTGTTGCTGCCGTACGAGCAGGCGCTGACCCGCGTCGATTCCACCTCGGGCGACTGGTACGACTGTTCCTCGCACATGCTGTGGATCGGCGAGCGCACCCGTCAGCTTGACGCCGGCCACGTGGAATTCCTGCGCGGCGTCAAGAACCCCATCGGCTTCAAGGCCGGGCCGGGCATGTCGCCCGACCAGTTGCTGGGGCTGATCGACCGGCTGAACCCCGAGAACGAGCCGGGCCGCATCACGGTGATCACCCGCATGGGTGCCGAGAAGATCGAGCAAAAGCTGCCCGCGCTGATTCGCGCGGTCGAGCGCGAGGGCCGCAAGGTGGTGTGGTCGTGCGATCCCATGCACGCCAACACCGTCAAGGCGGGTAACTTCAAAACCCGCGAATTCGACAGCATCCTGGGCGAGGTTCGCGCCTTCTTCGCGGTGCACAAGGCCGAAGGCACCCATGCCGGCGGCGTGCATTTCGAGATGACCGGCCAGGACGTGACCGAATGCGTGGGCGGCACCCGTGCCGTCACCGAGGCGCGCCTGGGCGACCGGTACCACACCCACTGCGATCCCCGCCTGAACGCCAACCAGGCTTTGGAGCTGGCGTTCCTGATCGCCGACGCGCTGAAGGGCGAACGGGCCCAGCAGCGGGCCAAGCAAAAGGCGGCTGCGCGATGATCCCGCCGGTCGACGATATCCCGCGTTTGACGGACCATTATTTCAAACGCACCAAGGATATCGTCGGCCGCTACGGGGACACCGAAGTCACCTATGCGGTGTTCATGCGCCGCCCGGTCCTGGCCGCCTGGAAACTGGCGGTGGACTGGCTGGCGGCGGCGCAGGCCGAACGCGGGGCGACCGTGGC
Organism: Magnetospirillum sp.; assembly: GCA_035298685.1. Taxonomy (GTDB): domain Bacteria; phylum Pseudomonadota; class Alphaproteobacteria; order Rhodospirillales; family Magnetospirillaceae; genus Magnetospirillum. The sequence continues at coordinate 1,548 of DATGXU010000290.1, forward strand.
GGTCAAGCCGCTGTTCGAGGAAGGCGCCTGGGTGGGCGCCGGCGAGCCGATGCTGCTGATCACCGGCTCGTTCTTCCATCTGGTCGATTGCGAAACCATCCTGCTGCAGAAGCTGGGCGCCGCCTGCGTGGCCGCCTACAACGCCTATCAGATGTGCGTGGATCTGCCGGATGTGCCGTTCCTGGCCATGGATGCCCGCCATTGCGCGGGCGCCGAGATGCACGAAATGATGGGCTATGCCGCCAGCGTCGGCTCGGAAGCGGCGCGGCGAGCCGTCGGTGCGCGCGGCTTCGTCGGCACCTCGACCGATGTGGCGGCGCCTTATTTCGGCACGTCGGCGGGCAAGGGCACCATGCCGCACGCCCTGATCGGCTATGCCGGTTCGACCCTGCGCGCCGCCGAGATGTTCCACGAAACCTATCCCGACGACGACCTGATCATCCTGCCCGATTTTTTCGGGCGCGAGGTCAGCGACACGCTCGAGGTTTGCCGACGGTTCCCCGATCTGGCCGCCGCCGGCCGCATTCTTGTGCGGCTTGATACCCATGGCGGCCGCTTTCTTGAGGGGCTGGACCCGCAAAGCTCTTACGCGGTGCTGGAACGCCACGTTCCCAAGGCCATCCGTGGCTACCGCACCGAGGCCGAACTGAAGATCCTGGTGGGAACCGGCGTTTCCGCCGCCGCCATCTGGTTCATGCGCGAGCAGTTGGATCGCGCCGGCTTCGACCGCGTCGGCATCGTCGGCTCGTCCGGCTTCGGCCCGGCCAAGTGCAAGGTGATGGCCTATGCCCGCGCCCCGCTCAGCGTGGTCGGCACCGGCTCGTTCCTGCCGGCCGATTGGGGCGAAACCTACGCCACCGCCGACATCGTCGCCTATGGCGGCGACCGCAAGGTCAAGGTGGGGCGCGAATTCCTGTGGTCGGCCCTGGACGGCAACGGGGCCTGAGGCGTCAGGCCAGCGCCCGCAGCATCTGCACCAGCTTGTCGACGCCACGGAATGCGGCGCCCAGTTCCACATGGGCTTCGCGCATGGTGCCGGCATCGGGGCAGGGGTGGCCGCCGATGCGGTTGGCCTGCAGCATGCGCACCGCCGCCGCCAGGCTTTGGCCCTTCACGAAGTCGGACACGCGCTGCACGGCGGCGTAATGCACCGACACATGGGCGGCCAGCTTTTCCGGCAGCACGTGCAGGCTGCCCTGCATGGAGCGGAAGCCGGAATCGATGCCGGACAGCGAAGTCACCGACGACACGAACGACACCCCGGCCTCGACGTTGGGCGGCAGCGGCACCGCCTCGAAGGCGAGGCGGCGGGTGTCCAGTTCGGTGGCCAGGGTGGCGGCGATGGCGCGGCGGCGGGCCTTGTTTTCGGCCCGGCGCATCAGCAGCGCGGTCAGGATGCCGAACAGGCCGGCCAGGAAGGCCCCCAGCAGCACCAGCACGCCCAGCGCCCAAGGGGGCAGGC
>DATGXU010000291.1:0-7854 GCA_035298685.1 Magnetospirillum sp.
GGCGAATTCGGCATGGGCGCGGAAATCGGCATCTCGACGGGGCGCATGCATGCGCGCGGCCCGGTGGGCGTCGAGCAGCTGTGCACCTTCAAGTACAAGGTGCTGGGCAGCGGCCAGACCCGGCCGGGCTGACGCTTGTCCATGGGAACGCCGAGGCAGCCATGACCACCCTTCCCCTCAATCCGTGGGGCGACGGCCGTCGGGTCCGGGTGGGGCTGCTGGGCGGGTCGTTCAATCCGGCCCATGACGGGCATCGCCATGTGGCGGAACTGGCGCTCAAGCTGCTGGGGCTGGACGAGGTGTGGCTGCTGGTCAGTCCGCAGAACCCGCTGAAGCCCAGCGCCGGCATGGCGCCGCTGGCGCAGCGGCTGGCATCGGCGCGGGCGGTGGCGGGGCGGCATCCGCGCATCCGCGCCACCGCCATCGAACAGGCGCTGGGCACGCGTTTTACCGTCGACACCATCGCGGCGCTGCGGCGGCGCTTCGCCCGCGTGCGCTTCGTCTGGCTGATGGGCGCCGACAATCTGGTGCAGATCGCCCGCTGGGCGCGCTGGATCAGGATTTTCCGGGCGGTGCCGGTTGCGATTCTGGCCCGCTCTCCCTATTCTCAGAAGGCGTTGGCCGCCAAAGCGGCCCGGCGCCTTTGCCGATTCCGCCTGGGCGACCGGGCGGCGCGGGGCCTGGGCGGCCGGCAGCCGCCGGCGTGGGTCTATCTCCACACCCGGCTGCATCCCGCTTCGGCCACCGCCATCCGCGCCCGGCGCGCGCAGTTTATTGAAGGAGCAAACCCATAGTCACCCGATCCGCATCCGCCGTGCTTTCGGCGGAAGATTTGGTCGATGTCGTCGTCGCCTCGCTCGACGGTGACAAGGCCGAAGACATCATGGTCGTCGACCTGCGCGGCAAGTCCAGCATCGCCGACCACATGGTCATCGCCTCGGGCGCCTCGACCCGCCAGGTGGGCGCCATGGCCGATCATCTCACGCGCAAGCTTCGCGACGCCGGCCAGCCGGTGGTCGTCGAGGGGCTGACCCAGTGCGACTGGGTGCTGATCGACGGCGGCGACATCATCGTCCACCTGTTCCGGCCCGAAGTGCGCAGCTTCTACAATCTGGAAAAGATGTGGGGCGGGGTGCGGCCCAACTTGCCGGCTCGGGCGACCAAGGACGCTTTTGCGTCGGCCGCGCACGCCCCGGCCTGAGCCATGCGTCTGTGGCTGGCGGCGGTGGGCCGGGCCAAGCCCGGGCCCGAGTTGGACCTGTTCCAGCAATACGCCCGCCGCCTGACGCCGCCGCTGAGCTTGCGCGAGGTCGAGGAAAAACGGCCGTTGCCGGTGCCCGAGCGCAAGGGGCGCGAGGCCGACCTGTTGCTGGCGGCCATTCCCGCCGGCGCCATCGTGGTGGCGCTGGACGAGCGCGGCAAGACCATCGGGTCCGAGGCGTTCGCCGAACGCCTGGGGCGGTGGCGTGACGACGGCGTGGGCGACGTGGCCTTTCTGATCGGCGGCGCCGACGGCCACGGCGACGCGGTGCGGGCACGTGCCGACCTGCTGCTGTCGTTCGGCGCCATGACGTGGCCGCACATGCTGGTGCGCGCCATGATCGCCGAGCAGATGTGGCGCGCCCAGGCGATCCTGTCGGGCCACCCCTATCACAGGGCGTAATCTCGGGCACAACTCGCGCGACGGCCTTGAATTAGGCGGCGCCGCGCGCCAGGATGCGCCAGGGGGCGTCTAGGGAGAGGGATTCGTGGACGTGGACATTCCGTCCGGGGAATTGGCAGGCTATCAGGAATACCGTCAGCGGGTCGAAGGCACCAACATCAGCGCCCAGACCCTGCTCGCCACCGATTACCTGAACCATTTCAACGAAATCGTGATGCTGCTCGACATGCTGGCCGACATGCCGGACATGATCGAGGAGTGCAAGCTGTGGCAGCCCAAGTCCTACAAGGACCACTTCGCCGATTCCACCTTCCGCGACCGGCAGCTGGCGATCGAGGCCTATGATCGCGTGCCCAGCGTCTATCGGCGCCCGTTCGAGGAAACCATCGGCCAGTTGAACCATCTGCTGACCGAGGGCGTGGACCGCATCGACGTGGAAATCGCCGGGGGTGCGGGGTGCGAGCAGCTGCAGGAATCCTGCCGCGTGCTGGCGCGCGCCGCCCAGGCGCTGATGGATTGCGCCTCGGCCATCATCCACGGATCGAACCGCGCCATGGGCCAGGAAGAGATCGACGGCCTGCTGGGCCGCTGACACCCGTCCGCGCCGCTATGGCGAAGCATCCGGCGCCAGCAGCATCCTGACCCGCGAGCGCAAGTCGGGCAGAAGCTCGTGGTCGAACCATGGGTTCTTGCGCTGCCATGCGGTGGTGCGCCACGACGGATGGGGCAGCGGGATGATGGCGGGCAGGGTGTCGCGCCAGGCCGCCACGGTTTCGCCCAGCGTGGCCCGCCGCCGTTTCCCCAACAAGGCGGCCTGGGCATAAGTGCCCACCGCCAGGGTCAGCCGCACCTGGGTCAGCAACGGCAGGATCACCGGATGCCACAACGGCGCGCATTCCGGCCGCGGCGGCAGGTCGCCGCCATTGGCGGCGCGACCGGGATAGCACAGGCCGGTGGGAACGATGGCCACGCGCGATTCGTCGTAAAAGGTGTCGCGGTCCAGCTCCAGCCATTCACGCAAACGGTCGCCCGAGCGGTCGTTCCAGGGAATGCCGGTTTCGTGCACCTTGGTGCCGGGGGCCTGGCCGACGATCAGCAGCCGGGCGGTGGGGCTGGCGCGCAACACCGGGCGCGGCCCCAGCGGCAGGTGGGGCGCGCACAGGGTGCAGGCGCGGATGCGGGCCAGTGTGGCCGAAAAGGTTTCGTCCATGGGCGTTATGTTAAGCCGTCGGCAGGGTGACGGTGAACAGCGAACCGCGTCCCTTGGCCGAACGCAGGCCGATGCGGTGGCCCAGGATGTCCACCAGCCGCCGCACGATGGACAAGCCGACGCCAGTTCCGGCGCTGAAATCGCGGGCCGAATTGTCGATCTGGTAGAAATCCTCGAAAATGCTGGTCTGCTGACCGGGGTCGATGCCGATGCCGGTATCCCCCACCAACAGCCCCACGCTGTCGCCCAGCCGGCGGGCGCCCAGCAGCACCTTGCCCCGTTCGGTGTAGCGGATGGCGTTGGCGGTCAGGTTGCGCAGGATCGCAGTCATCAGGCCGGCATCGGTCAGCACCTGGGCGGAACAAGGCACACGCACCAGCTTGATGCCCTTGGCGGCGGCTTCGGGCGCCATCTCGGCCTCGAGCGGCGCCAGCAGGGCATCCACTCCCACCGGCTGGGGACTGGCCGAGATCGAACCCGAATCCAGGTCGGCCAGGGCCAGGATCGAGCCCAGCAGGTTAGCCATGCGGTCCACCGCCGCGTTCAGCCGGGTGGCCGCCTCCTTGGCCATGGGCGTCGTCGCCTGAACCTCCAGCACGCTGGCGAACAGGGCCAGCGACTGCAGCGGCTGCCGCAGGTCGTGGCCGACCGCCGCCAGCAGCCGCGATTTGGATGCCACCGCCGTCCGCAACGAATTGGTCAGTTCGAGATTCTGCAGCGCCAGCGCCGCCGCGTGGGCGATGGTTTCGATGGTGGCGATGTCCTGCCGGCGCGGCTTCACCGGCTTGGCCCAATAGGCGCCGATGGCGGCGACGGGCGCGTCGGTGTGCACGGGGGCCACCACCAGGCTGCGGACGAAGCTGGGCCGATAGGCGGATTGTGAAATGCGGTCATCCGCCCAAACGTCGGGGATGGTCACCGTCGAATTCTGGTCCATGGCCCAGCCGGACACACACGACGCCAGCGGGAAGCGTTGTCCCCGCCACTGGGGGGGCGCAAGATCGCTGTCGAAATCGTCGTCGGCGTAAAAGCAGCTGTCGCCTTCCTTCAGCACGAAAGTGGCGCCATCGGCTCCGGTCAGGGTGCGCACCGCCCGCGTGACCCTTCGCGTGATCTCGGTCTGGCTGCAGGCCGACGAAAGGGTGCGGACCAGTTCGATCAGGGTCTCCGCCTCGGGCAAATCGGTGGCCAGGGCAACAGGCATGCTTCATCCAGGCAGTGGGGAGACTGGCCTTCCATATGGCCACGTCGCCCTGGGCAAAGGAATTGCACCCAAGGGATAGTCGGCCGGAGGCGTGCGCCGATCCGTGCCGTGCCGCAGCTGACGCCAAGGTGTGCTTGTGCTCCGCGAATGCGGTCGTATGCTGGCAAGGCATGGTGGTAAGGTCATCCATTGGTGGCGATGGCGCCCCGGGTGCGTGCGATAACGAGGAACATTGTGGTTGCGAGACGCCGGCCCGCGCCGATGAACGAAAGGGCGCCGGGCCATGCCCCCTGAAGCCGCGGACAGCGAGGATGCTCGCCGGGCTCGGCTGATGGTCGCGGCCCAGGCCGGCGACCGCGCCAGCTATGCCGAGCTGCTGCGCGACATCACGCCGATGTTGCGGCGGGTGGCCGGGCGGCGCTGGCCCGGGGTGGGCGCCGACCATATCGAGGACGTCGTCCAGGACACGTTGCTGACCCTGCATGCGGTTCGCCATACTTACGATCCGGCGCGGCCTTTCACCCCCTGGCTGATGGCCATCCTCAAGCACCGCACGGCCGACGGGGCGCGACGGGCCATGCGCCGCTCGGCTCATGAAGTCGTGGTGCCCAATTTCGAGGAAACCTTTGCCGATCTGCCTGCGAAGTACGAGAACGACGCTGTCGATGAGCGTGATGCCCTGCACCAGGCCATCTCGGGCCTGCCGGCGGGCCAGCGCCGCGCGGTGCAACTGTTGAAGCTCAAGGAAATGTCGTTGAAGGAAGCCGCCGCCGAGACGGGCATGAGCGTAAGCGCGCTGAAGGTGGCCATGCACCGCGCCCTCAAATCGCTGCGGGCGGCGCTGAGCCGGGATGGTTGAGATGGACACGGACAAGCTGATCGAAGCTCTTGCCGCGGATGCGCGGCCCATCCGCCCGCTGGCGCCGCTGTCTCGCCGCGTGACGGCGTGGCTGGCGGTGGCGCTGTCGGCGGTGGCGATGGTCGTCGGCCTCATGGGCCTGCGTCCCGATCTGGCCGGCAAGCTGTCCGAGGCAATGTTCGCCCTGCAGCAGGTTGCCGCCCTGGGCACCGCCATTGCCGCCGCCGTCGCCGCCCTGGCGGCGGGCGTTCCGGGCGAGCGGCGGTGGAAATTGTGGCTGCCATCCGTGCCGCTGGCGGTGTGGCTGGGCAGCCTTGGGCATCAGTGCTGGCAGGAATGGCTGCGCCTGGGCAGCCACGGCATGGAATTCCATCCGGATTTCGCCTGCGTGCCCGGTATCGCCATGGTCGGTCTGGTGCCGGCGGTGGCGATGGTCGTGATGCTGCGCCGGGGGGCGCCCTTTCATCCGCGGACGATGATGGCCTTGGGCACCCTGGCCGCCGCCGCGTTGGCCGATTTCGGGCTGCGCCTGTTCCATGCCGCCGATGCGGCGCTGATGGTGCTGGTCTGGCAGATGGGCACCGTCGTGCTGTTCACCGCCGTGGCCGGATTGGCGGGCCCGACGGTCCTGGCCGCGCGCGGTCGCATGTAAGGGGATGAAACCTTTCGGCCCGTTCGGGCGAAAGAGACGTGGGCGTGCCTGTCCGCGCCCGCTCTTTCGCAGACGGAAACCCGATGACACCATTTCGCGCCGCCTTGTTTGCCCTGTACGTCCTGTGGAGCGGTCCGGCCGTCTCGCAGGCGCTGCCCGCCGATTATTGGCGCCAGCCGCTGTGGCCGCAGGGTGACGCGCCGGTCGGCTGGTCACCCGACGAGCGGTCTTTGAAGCCGGAAGATTGCGGCGGCTGCCATCGCGATAAGTTCGAGGAATGGAAAACCTCGCTGCATGCCCGCGCCTTTTCGCCCGGTCTGGTCGGCCAGTTGCTGAGTTATGACGCGGAGGAGGCCGCCGCCTGCCTGCGCTGCCACGCGCCGTTGGCCGAGCAGCGGCAGGCCTTCGAGGCGGCGCGGATCAGGGGCAAGGCACACCGGACGGACAATCAGGGGCTGGCGGCAGCCGGCAATTCCTGCGGCGGGTGCCATGTTCGCGACCATCGCCGCTTTGGGCCGCCGCAGCGCCATAGCGGCGCCGTCGGGCACGGCGATCCCGCCGGTTCACATGGCGGGGTGACGCGCACCGCCGACTTCGAGAAATCGGAATTCTGCGCCGGCTGCCATCAGTTCCCGCAGGATCAGGCGATCAACGGCAAACCGCTGGAAAACACCGTGGCGGAATGGCGGGCAAGCCCCGCGGCGGCCGAGGGCAAAGCCTGCCAAACCTGCCACATGCCCGACCGCAAGCATCTGTGGCGCGGTATCCACGATCCGGACATGGTCTGGGGCGGCCTGACGCCCGAGTTCACCGCCGAAACCGGCTGGGCGCGGTTCCGCCTGACCAGCACCGGTGTCGGGCATGCCTTTCCCACCTACGTCACCCCCAAGGTGGTCATGAAGGCGGTGGCGCTTGACCATGCAGGCCGCCCGATCGGCGGCAGCGAGAGGGGGCACGTGATCCAGCGGCGGGTCGAGTTCGTCGCAGGCCAGTGGGTGGAACGTTCCGATACCCGCCTGGCCCCCGGGCAATCGGCGGTGCTGGAAATGGCCTGGCCCAAAAGCGGGCGGGTGCGGATGTGGCTCGAGGTCTACCCCGACGATTTCTACGACCACCAGGTCTACGCCCCGCTGTCGCGCACCTTGCCCAACGAAAGCCCCGTCGCCGGGCTGATCGCCGAAGCCAGCCGTCGCGCCAAGGGCAGCCGGTTCCGTCTGTTCGAGACCCAGTTGCGGCGGCCGGTCGCCCCCAATTGACGCCTTGGCCTGTAACCTTTCACCCGTCTCCGGCGAATACATGGGCGAGCGGCGCCTTCCGGCCGCGACACCAAGGAGACACGTTATGAACAATGCCGTTTCGACCTATCTGCGGGGATTGTTCGCCGCCGCGATGTTGATCCTGCCGGTGGCGGCGCAGGCCGGCCAGCCCTTCGACGCCACGCAGTTCATGCAGGCGCAGGAGGCCGGCAAACCCATCCTGGTGGAGGTCGCCGCCTCGTGGTGCGCCACCTGCGCCAAGCAAAAGCCGATCATCGAATCGCTGGAAGCCTCTCAGCCCAATCTGGTGGTGTTCGAGGTGGATTTCGACACGGGCAAGGACCTGCTGAAGCGGTTCAACGCCCCGTGGCAGAGCACCCTGATCGTCTACAAGGGCGCCGCCGAAATCGGCCGTTCGACCGGCGAGACCAACCCGGCCGCCATTCGCGACCTTGTCGCCAAGGCCCTGTAGGCGGCCATGGGCACCAATCTGGCATTCGGGTTCGTCGCGGGCACGCTGTCGACCCTGTCCCCCTGCGTGCTGCCGCTGTTGCCCGTTCTGCTGGGCGGGGCGTTGCAGCAACATCGACTGGCGCCGGTGGCTCTGGCGGGCGGGCTGGCCGCCTCGTTCACCGGCGTCGGATTGCTGGTTGCCATGCTGGGCTTTGCCGCCGGCATCGACGGCGCCTCCGTCCGGGTGGCGGCGGCGGTGCTGATGGCAGCCTTCGGCGTGGTGCTGCTGAGCCCACGGGCTCAAGCCGCCTTCGCCGGCATCGGCTCGCGGGCAAGCGCGGGGGCGGGCGGTTTGCTGGCCGGCCTGTCCGGCGACGGTCTGGGCGGGCAGTTCCTGGTCGGTCTGCTGTTGGGGGCGGTGTGGTCGCCCTGCGCCGGTCCGACCTTGGGCGCGGCGATCGGCATGGCGGCCGGCAGCGGCACGGCGCTCAACGCCGCCGCAATCATGGTGGCGTACAGCCTGGGGGCGGCGGCGCCGCTGCTGGCGCTGGCCTACG
>DATGXU010000292.1:0-2629 GCA_035298685.1 Magnetospirillum sp.
GGTGGTCGCCCGCTGGCCGAGGGGCAGACGTTCGAGCAGCGCGACCTGGCGGGACTGATCGGCCGTCTACGCCGTGCCCCGGGCGAATTCTATGCCGGCCCGCAGGCGCGCGAACTGGTGAACGCGGTGGCTCGCGCCGGGGGCTCGCTGACGGCCGAGGAACTTCGTGACTTCAGGCCCAACCTGCGCGAGGGATTGAGCGTGCCGGTGGGCGACGATGTGGCGGTGTTCGCGCCGCCGCCGGCGGTGGCCGGCGGTGTGGCCGCCACCATGACGGCGGAACTGGTGGGCCGCTGGGGCGGTGCGTCCGAGGATGAAAAGCCGCACCTGCTGGCCGAGGCCGCGGCCCGCGCCTTTGCCGAGCGGTCGCGCTGGATGCTGCCGCACGGCTGGCCCAACGAACAGGCTGCCGGCCTGGGCGGGCGCGAGCGCGCCAGCGCCCTGATGGCCACCTATACGCCCGACCGCCATCAGCCGGTCGAGGCCGCCAAGGCCACCGACGCCATCCCCGCCGCCAGCCTGGTGACCATGGATTCCCAGGGCAACGCGGTGGCCTGCAACGTCACCACCTATGGCCTGTTCGGCAATGGCCGCATGGCGCCGGGCACCGGCATGATATTGGCGGCGGTTCCCGGCCTGTCCAGCGGGCCGGGTTCGGTCGGCCCGGTACTGGTGGTGAACACCCACTCGAACGAAGTTCGTTTCGCCGCCGCTGCCAGTGGTGGCGTCACCGCGCCCACCGCGCTGGTGCAGGCGCTGCTGGGCGCCGTGGTGGACAAGAAGCCGGTGGAAGCCGCCGTGGCGGCGCCGCGCATCCATCATTCCGGCGCCCCCGACATCGCCTTTATCGAAAGCGGCGAGCGCGGCGCCGATGCGGCGCCGCTGACCCGGCGCGGGCACGAAATCAAGGCGGTGCCCATCCCCAGCCGGGTCGAGGCCCTGGCCTGTGCCTCGGGCGATCCCGATTTCAAGAAGTGCCGCGTCGCCTCCGATCCGCGCGGCTACGGCCTGGGCGTGGTCGTCGGCAAGGACTGACGGACATGGCATTCAAGGTTGCCGGGCGCGGCGCCATCGCGCCCTTCATCGTCATGGACGTGCTGCGCGCCGCCAACGAACGGGCGGCGGCGGGCGGCGACGTCATCCATCTGGAAGTGGGGCAGCCCTCGGGCCAGGCGCCGGCGCGGGTGCTGGCCGCCGCCAAGGCGGCGGTGGACAGCCACGGCCTGGGTTATACCGAGGCGCTGGGACTGCCGGGGTTGCGACAGCGGATCGCCGATCACTACCGCCACGCCTATGGCGTGGCGGTGGCGCCGGAAACGGTGGCGGTGACCACCGGCTCCTCGGGGGCGTTCCTGCTGGCCTTCCTGGCGGCCTTTGATGCCGGCGACCGCGTGGCAGTGGCGGCACCGGGCTATCCCGCCTATCGCAACATCCTTGAAGCTCTGGGCATCGAGGTGGTGGCGGTGCCGGTGGGAGCGTCGTCGCGCTGGCAGTTGAACGTCCAGGTGCTGGAACAGGTCGAAGGCCGCCTGGACGGCGTGGTGGTGGCCAGTCCGTCCAATCCCACCGGATCCATGATGTCGGCGCACGAAGTGGCCGAACTGGCGACATGGTGCGAACTCAAGGGCATCCGGCTGATTTCCGACGAGATCTATCACGGCATCACCTTTGGCGCCGCGGCGGCGACGGCAGCCGGGGTGGGGGCGCACGCCATCATCGTCAACAGCTTTTCGAAATACTACGCCATGACCGGCTGGCGGCTGGGCTGGATGGTGCTGCCGCCCGATCTGGTGCGCACGGTCGAATGCCTGCAGCAGAACCTTTTCATCTCGCCGCCGACCCTGTCGCAGATCGCCGCCGAGGCGGTGTTCGACTGCCTGGACGAACTGGATGCTCGCGTGGCCGTCTATAAAGCCAATCGTGACGTGTTGCTGGAGGAACTGCCCAAGGCGGGCTTCACCCGGCTGGCGCCCTCGGACGGGGCCTTTTACCTGTATGCCGACGTGGCCGAACTGACCAACGACAGCGCCGAATTCTGCCGCCGCATGCTGGCCGAAACCGGGGTTGCCTGCACGCCGGGCATGGATTTCGATCCCTATCAGGGAAGCCGCACGCTGCGCTTTTCCTTTGCCGGCTCGACCGCCGACATGGTGGCGGCGGCCAAGCGTTTGCAGGGCTGGCGCCGGTAGGAATCGTGGCCGTGGGGCCGCGTCCGTGATATAATGCGCGGACTATGGATATTTCGCCGCTCCACGATCACGATGGGGTGAATGCGGCGAGTGCCCTGGAATCCCTGGCACATCGCCTTGTCGCCGTCCATCACCGCAAAGCCGCCGCCGAATCGGGGCGCCGGCCGCCGCAGGACATTATCGACATTCCCGCCATGGGCGGGGACGACGGCGGGCTGGATGCGCCCCCTGCCGTGCCGCATCCCAGCTTCCTTGATCGGGTGCGGCACTTCTTCAGCGGTTAACGCCAGGACAACACCACTTCGAACACCGCTTCGGGATGGTGGGCCGCAAGTTCCGCCAAGGTCTCTCCGCGCAGTTGGCTGAACATGTCACGCCCAACCACGCCCCAGCGGCGGCTGGTGCCGGGCAGGACGACGGCGCGGCCTTCGTCGGGGTCG
>DATGXU010000293.1:0-2612 GCA_035298685.1 Magnetospirillum sp.
GGCCGCCACGCCCGCGTCGTCGCCCGCCCCCGCCTCGGCCGCGAAAGCGCCGCCGCCGCCGCCACCCGGCGGCACCGCCGATCCCGGCGCGCTCAGCCAGACCGAGATGGACGTGCTGCAGAAGCTGACCGAGCGGCGCAACGGCCTGGACACCCGCGAAAAGGACATCGAGCGCCGCGAAGCCATGCTGAAGGCGGCCGAAGACCAGATCGAGCGCAAAATCTCGGAGATGCGCACGCTGCAGAACACCATCGAAGGCTTGCTGCGGTAGTACAACGACCAGGAAGACAACAAGATGCGGTCGCTGGTCAAAATCTACGAGAACATGAAACCCAAGGAAGCGGCGAAAATCTTCGAGCAACTGGATATGCCCATCATGCTTGAGGTGGTCGAGCGCATGAAGGAACAGAAGGTGGCACCCATCCTTGCCGAGATGGACCCTGCGAAAGCGCGGGTCGTCACCTCTGAATTGGCACAACGGCGTCAAATTCCCGTGCCCAAGCCCATGAGCGGAGGCTAGGGCATAATTTCTACGGGGATGGCTTGAAAAATGCCTTGCGCGAGTGCCATCCCCTACCTTAACTAAGGAAACTTGCGCCTTAGCGGGTTCTTGACGCTTTGGCGGCTTGTGCTTCGAAGGAGCTGGTTGGATGGCTGTCGACAAGAATATGAATGTCTTGATCGTTGACGATTACAAGACGATGCTGCGAATCATCCGCAACCTGTTGAAGCAGTTGGGCTTCAACAACGTTGATGAAGCCACTGACGGTTCGATGGCGCTGCAGATGCTGCGCGTTGGCAATTATGGCCTGATCATCTCCGACTGGAACATGGAGCCGATGACCGGTCTTCAGCTGCTGCGCGAAGTCCGCGCCGACGCCAAGCTGAAGTCGATCCCGTTCATCATGGTGACCGCCGAATCCAAGTCGGAAAACGTGATCGCCGCCAAGGAAGCCGGCGTTTCCAACTACATCGTCAAGCCCTTCAACGCCGAAACGCTGAAGACCAAGATGTCGAGCGTGCTCGGCGACTTCGCCTGATCCCCGAAAGGAAGGCTGCCATGCCGGCGAAAGGCGTTGACCGCGATCTTTCCTTGCGCCTCGACGCCGTTCGCCGCGAGCATGGCGACACAGTCCGCGTCGATCAGGTTGCCGAAGTGGTGCGAGCCATGCTCGACACCACAAGCGGCGACATCGACGCAGGCGATTTGCGCCTGTACCGCGAAATCGAGTCCTTGGCGGATTACATCCATGCCGCCAAGGCCGAGATCGCCGCGTTGCGCCCGGGCGAAATCAAAAACGAATTCATCGCCTCGGCCACGGACGAGCTGGACGCCATCGTCGGCGCCACCGAAGCGGCCACCAACGAGATCATGGATTCGGCCGAGCATCTGGAATCCCTGGCCCCCATGATGGACGCCCAGGTGGCCGAGCGGCTGACCGAGATCACCACCCGCATCTTCGAAGCCTGCACCTTCCAGGACATCACCGGCCAGCGCATCACCAAGGTGGTGAAGATGCTGAAGGAGATCGAAGGCAGGGTCGAGAACCTGGTCAAGGCCTTCGGCTCGGAAATGGACGCCCCCAAGGCGGAAAAAGCCGCCCCGACCTGCGACGAACATCTGCTCAACGGACCGCAATTGCCCTCCAACGCCGCCGACCAGGCCGAGATCGACAGGCTGTTGGCGAGCTTCGACTGACCGGCATGCAGGCGCGGCAGCACGCCGGGGACAGGGCTGTGTTTCAGGCGCCGGGCACCATTTCGCCGTCCACGGCGGCATCTCCCTCTCCTTTTGCGTTCGAGCATCGGGCCGCCCGGTCGGGCACCATGCGGGTGCGCGCAGCCTGGCGCGCCTGTCGCATTCTTGGGTCCGCCGCCGTGACCGTTTCTCCGCTTCTTCGATTGCTGGTGCTGCTGGCGCTGCTGGTGGTGGCGCCCATGGGCGCCCACGCCCAAAGCACCCCGCGCGGCGCCGCCCACGACAATTTCGGCCGCATGGTGTTCGATTGGGACGGCCCGGTGCAGTGGTCGGCCGAAGTGGTCAACGGCCAATTGGTGACCCGCTTCGAAAAGCCCATCGCCGGCGATCCCAAGGCGCTGCTGAAGCCGCTGTCCAAATACCTGAAGGGCGTCACCCTGTCGGCCGACCGCCGCATGGCGACGTTCTCGCTGGCGGTTCCGGTGCAGGTCAAAAGCTTCGTCACCGGCACCTCGACGGTCATCGACCTGACCGAGGCCAAGACGCCGCCCCCGCCGCCCCCCGCCCCGGCGGCGCCGATTCCGCCGTCCGCATCCACGCCCCCACCGGCCAAGGTGGCGCCGGCCCCCGGCGTGCCCGCCACCGACCTGACGGTGCGCGGCGGCGAGCATGACGGCTTCAACCGACTGGTCTTCGACTGGCCCAAGCCGGTGGGCTATACGGTGACGGCGCAGGGTGGGCAGGTGGTGATCGCCTTCGACCGCCCTGCCAACGTCAACGTCACCTCGCTGGAAGCCGCCTTGCCGGCCGACGTGCGCTTCGTCGAGGCCCACCCCCAGGGCAAGGGCACCGCCTTGGTGCTGGCGGTTCCGCCCGGCATGGGGACCAAGCATTTCGTTTCGGGCACCAAGGC
>DATGXU010000294.1:0-6258 GCA_035298685.1 Magnetospirillum sp.
GGTTTCCAGCAGGGTGATGAACAGGCCGAAGCGGGTGACGCCCGACACCTTGGCGGCGAAGCTGGCGCCGACGCGGTCGGACAGGAAAGCGGTGACGTAGCGGTCGACCGCTTCGCGCTCGGCGGTGGCGGCGCGACGCTCGGTGGCCGAGATGTGCTCGCCCCATTCCGGGAATTCCGCCAGGCAATCGGGCGGCAGGCCGCCGTCACCCAGCTTCAGCCCCGACACCAGGGCGCGGTGCACCAGCAAATCGGCATAGCGGCGGATGGGCGAGGTGAAGTGGGCATAGCGTGCCAGCCCCAGGCCGAAATGGCCGAGGTTTTCGGGGCTGTAGGCCGCTTGGGCCTGACTGCGCAGCACCACCTCGTTGACCAGGGTTTCGTTGGGGGTGTCCTTGACCTTTTCCAGGATCAGGTTGAACTGGCCGGGCTTGAGCACCTGTCCCTTTGGCAGGCTGAGGTCCATGGACGACAGGAACTCGCGCAGGCTATCCAGTTTCTCGACGCTGGGCTGGTCGTGGACGCGGTACATGCACGGCTTGTGCACCCGCTCCAGTTCCTCGGCGGCGCAGACATTGGCCTGGATCATGAAATCTTCGATCAGGCGGTGGCTGTCGAAGCGCGGGCGCGGCTTGATGCCCAGCACCTGCCCGTCGGGGCTGATGTCGACCTTGCGCTCGGGGATGTCCAGTTCCAGCACGCCGCGCCGGCTGCGGGCGGCGAACAGGGCATCCCAGGCACCGTAAAGCGGCTTGATCACCGGGTCCAGCAGCGGGCCGGTCAGCTCGTCGGGGCGGCCGTCATGGGCCTCCTGCACCTGGGTATAGGTCAGGCGCGCCGCCGAACGCATCATGGCGCGGACGAATTTGTGCTTCTTCTTGTTGCCGTCCTTGTCCAGCCAGAAATGCACCGCCAGACAGCCGCGATCCTCGTTGGGGCGCAGGCTGCACCAGCCGTTGGACAATTGCTCGGGCAGCATGGGCACCACCCGGTCGGGAAAATAGACGGAATTGCCGCGCTTGAAGGCCTCGCGGTCCAGGGCGTCGCCGGGGCGCACGTACCAAGAGACGTCGGCGATGGCGACGATGCAGTGCCAGCCGCCTTCGCCATCGGGCTCGGCGAACACGGCGTCGTCGAAGTCGCGGGCGTCCTCGCCGTCGATGGTGACCAGCGGAATGGGGCGCAGGTCGAGGCGGTGGTCCATGGTGGCGGCGCCCGAGGCCTCGGCCTGGGCCATCACGTCGTCGGGGAAGACGAAGGGGATGTCGTTGGCGTGAATGGCGACCAGTGACACCGATTTGGGCGCGCCCATGCGGCCCAGCCGTTCCTTCACAGTCACCTGGCGCAGGCCGTAGAAGCGGCCGGGCAGCAGGTCGCACATGACCAGTTCGCCCGCCTCGGCGTCGGCGGTTTCGCCGCGCGGTACGTTATAATCGGCCTTTTCCTTGCGCGACGTCGGCTTGACCCGGCCCGAGCCGTCGGGCATGGGCTCGAACACGCCCAGCACGCGGGCCTTGGCCTCGCCGACGATGCGGATGGTGCGGCCTTCATAGGCGTCGTCGCGGATGCGGCGCAGCTTGGCCAGCACGCGGTCGCCCACGCCCACCACCGCATCGCCCTTGCGCCACGGCGCCATGAAGATGCGCGGCGGCCGGCCTTCCTCCTCCCACGCCACCGGACGGGCGATCAGTTCGCCATCGGTATCGGTGCCGATGATTTCCACCACCCCCACCTCGGGCAGCGAACCGGGGCGGGCAAAGCGCCGGTGGGCGCCGCGCTGGATGGTGCCCGATCCCTCCAGTTCCTTCAGGATGGCCTTCAGCGCGATCTTGTCGGCGCCCTTCAGGTTGAAGGCGCGGGCGAGTTCGCGCTTGCCGACGCGGCCGGGCTGCGAGCGGATGAAGTCCAGCACGTCCTGGCGGGACGGCAAGGGGACGGCTTTGGGGTGTTTGGGCTTGGTCATGCTGGAAGGGTAGCCCCAGGGCCGCGCGGCCACAAGAGCTACCCCTGCAGTTCACTGTTTAACGCGGCGCCTGCGATTGCTGGGCGGACAGGCGGGACTGGGTGTCCTCGGCCAGCCGCAAATGCTGTTCCAGCGTCGGCAGGGTCTGCTGCGCCAGCGACTTCAAATCGGCGTTGTCGCCCTTGTCGGCCTGCTTGCGGAACTCGCCGATGTCCTTTTTGTGGTCGTCGATCATGGTGGACATGTAGGCGCGGTCGAATTCGGCGCCGCTCAGGCCGGCCAGCTTGTCCACCGTGTGCCGCTGCTCGCGCGGCAGGTCGGCCGGTGCCGACAGTCCCAGCCGCGAGCCCAGCTCGGACATCTGCTGGTTGGCCTTGGAATGGTCGGTGACCATGCGCTGGCCGAACTGCTTGACCGCTTCGTTCTGCGCCCGTTGGTCGGCCAGCTTGCCCAACTGCACCTCCATCATGCCGCCGGCCATGGCGTGCTCGGCGAAATTGCGGTCCTGGCGGCTGAGCTCGGGCTTGGCCGATTGCTGGGCGGCGGCGGGAAAGGCGGCCAGCGCCAGGGTCAGGGCCAGGAAGGGGGCGGGGGTGCGCATGGCTGGGGGCTCCTTGCTGTGGAACAACGTCAGCAGGAACAACACCCCAGCGCGGGGCGGGTTCGGGCGGTGGACATGGGCATCCCGGTGGGCGCATGCTGGCGGCCGAAGGGGAAATCCCGTCACTGGAGGACCGATGTCCAAGACCAAGCCGAAAAAGCCCGCGCCCCCGAAGAAGCCTTCGGCCATGGACAAGATGATCGCGGAATGCGTGAAAAAGGCGCAGGCGCGGAAAAAGTCGGGACAGACCGACCGCGAATGGCGCGAACAATACGCCAAGACCCTGAAGGTCGAGGGCGACCAGGTGGCGCTGAGCCAGACGCCGTTCGACGGCGACGCCAGCAAGAAAAGCTCGTAAAGCGCGCGCGGGGGAATCAGCCCCCCAATTCGGCGATTTGCGCCCGCGCGCTGGCCAGTTCGTCGCCCATCAGGCGCATGGTCGAAATCAGCGAATGGATCAGCGTGGTCAGCCCCGGCGCGGCGCTGTCCAGCATGTCGCGAAAGTTGGCCTTGGACAGCACCAGCACCGTGGTGTCTTCGCTGGCTTCGGCGGCGGCCATGCGGGCGCCGCCGTCCAGCAACGCCAGTTCGCCGAAGATCTGGAACGGCTTGCACTGGCCCAGGGTGACGCGCTTGCCGTGCACGGTCTTGAAGATGCGCACGGCCCCTTTCTGCACCAGATAGGCTTCGTGGCCGCTGTCGCCCTCGCGGAAGATCACCGTGCCTTTGGTGAAGGTGCGCCGTTCCGGGTTGCCGTTAGTGCTCATGTCCTAGCCCCACTGAGACTGTCGCCGCCGACAGATTACCGCGCCATGCTCGGATGTCCACCGGCGGCGGCGGGCGTGTCGTTGCCAGATACACGCATTTGGCGTAGCCTTGCGTCTGCAATTGACCTTGGGGGAGTGCCATGGCCGGTCCGAAACGCATCGCAGTGGCTTTGCAGGGCGGCGGCGCCCATGGCGCCTTCACCTGGGGCGTGCTGGAAGGGCTGCTGGACGAAATCGCCCGCGGCGGCGTCGAGTTGGTGGGGGTCAGCGGCGCCTCGGCCGGCGCGCTGAACGCCACCGCCCTGGCCTATGGCATGCGCGAGGGCGCCGCCTTGCCCGGTCCCGCCACCGCCCGCGCCAAGCGCATGGCCGAAGGCGCGCGCACCAAGCTGCAGGATTTGTGGGAAAGCGTGGCCCGCGCCGCCTTTTGGGGCGGCAACCCGTTCGTCGCCGCCATCGGCATGTCCGCCCACTGGAACATCGACGACAGCCCGGCGGCGCGCTGGGCCGATTTGGCGTCGTCGGGCGTGGCCCCCGCCGATCTGGGCATCAGCAACTACCTGAACAGCGTGCTGCATCAGGTCTTCCCGGAATTGCCGGCCATGCTGGCGGTACCGGAAAAGGGCGTGCCCATGGTCATGGTCGCCGCCACCGACGTCGAGGAATGTCGCCGCCAGCTGTTCATCGACGGCGCGGTGTCGCCCGACGCGCTGAAGGCCTCGACCTGCATTCCCAGCGCCTTTCAGGCGGTGACCATCGCCGGCAGCACCTATTGGGACGGCGGCTACATGGGCAATCCGCCGCTGACGCCGCTGGTGGACTGCCTGCGCCGCGAGGGCTGCAGCGACCTGCTGCTGGTGACGCTGAACCCGCTGCAGCGCGAGGGCGTGCCGCACACCGCGCGCCAGATCATGGACCGGCTGAACGAGATCACCTTTTCGGCCAGCCTGGTGCACGAGGTCAACGCCATCGAAACCATCAACCGCCTGATCGACGCAGACCAGATCCGCCCCGAATCGGGCTATCGCCGCATCAACCTGCACCGCATTCACGCCGACGAGGAAATGGCGCAACTGGGTATTTACTCCAAGGATGCGCCGTCGTGGGATTTCCTGCGCCACCTGCGCGAGGTCGGGCACGAGGCGTTCCGGCGCCTGTGGCCCCAGGTCAGTGCCGCGCTGGGCAAGGAATCGTCGTGGGACACCAAGGCGCTGTGCGACCGCACGCTGTCGCGGGAGTCGTTGCGGTGACGTCTCCGGGAATCCTGAAGCGGTTCATGTACCAGGGCTATATAGGGTTTCGCAGTGCGGCCATCCCGTTCGCCAAGCACTGCGAGGTGCTGGACATTCCCTCCTTCGCGCTGTCGATCGAACAGCCTGCCGGTTTCGGCGGCGCCCGGCTTGCGGGCGAGATGCGGTTTCCGTTCACCGGCTTCCAGTGGTACGTGACGTTTTCAGTGCTGGCACTGATGGTGAACGGCGCTTTGACCGTCGCCGGCCTGCCTCACGTCATCGACCCGCTCAAGGCCAAGGCATACGGCGCCCTGGCGGTCTTCATCCTGGCCTTCCAGTTGTTCATGAAGTCGCGACGCTGCCGCATTTCCATCCACGACCGCGTGGTGCGGGTCGAGCAACGGCATGCGCTGTTCTCCCCCCGAACCATGGCGGTACCGCTGGCCGAGTTCCCCGGCATCGCCTTGTTTCCCTGGCGCGCGAAAAAAGCGCCGCGCTGGAGCGTCATGCTGGTCCACCCCGACATCGCCAAGCATGTGCCGCTGTCCTGGCATGTTGACTACAGTGCGGCCCTGGGCGACCTCGCGCGCTATTGCGCAGCTTTGAACAAGCCGGCGGTCGAGTTGGACCGCGACGGGCCGAAGGCCATGGGGGCCGCCGACGTTCTGGTCCCGCTGGCCGAGAAGACGGCGCGGGACGGGGCGCCGCCCGCGCGGGCCGGCTTGCCCCCGGCGGGCTTGGACGTGGAGATGGCCGGCGGCAGAACCGTGGTCGCGTTCGCCAAGCGGCGGCGGCTGACGGTCGAGCGGGGCAGCGTCACCCTGGAAACACGCGGGTTCGGCGGTTGGTCGGTTTCGTGGCGGGTGAACCTGGATCAGGTGCTTGGCGTGCGCATGGTGGGGGTAAGGCCCTCTCTTGCGCTGCAGACCGCTGATCGGGTCGTCTCGGCCGGGCCGTTCGCCGACGAGGTTGGCGCCGCCTGGGCAAAAGCCAAGATTATCGAAATGGCTGGCTTCGGTGCCCGGTCCTCCATGCCTCGACGGGTGGTTAATGACAAATTCTAATCAGCGGATACGCCCGGCGGAGAGACTCGACTGGCTGCGCCTGATCCGCAGCGAGAACGTGGGGCCGCGCACGTTCAAGCGGCTGCTGGAACGCTATGGCACCGCCGCCGCCGCCCTGGCCGCCCTGCCGGAGCTGGCGAAAAAGGGTGGCCGCGCCCGCCCCATCGTCATTTGCCCCAAGGGCGTGGCCGAAGCCGAGCTGGAAGCCGCCGACAAGCTGGGCGCCGTCGCCCTGCTGGCCTGCGACGCCGCCTATCCCAGTGCCCTGGCGGCCATCGACGACGCGCCGCCGGTGCTGTATGCGCGCGGCAACCCGTCGCTGCTGGGAAAATCCATGGTGGGCATGGTCGGCGCCCGCAATGCCTCGGTGAACGGCCGCAACCTGGCCCGGCGCATCGCCGCCGATCTGGGGCGCGCCGGGCTGGTGGTGGCCTCGGGTCTGGCACGCGGCATCGACACCGCCGCGCACGAGGGCTCGCTGGCCTCGGGCACGGTGGCGGTGTTGGCCGGCGGCGTCGACGTGGTCTATCCGCCGGAAAACCAGCGCCTGTATGACGAGGTGGTCGCCATGGGCTGCGCGGTGTCGGAAATGCCGCCCGGCACCCAGCCCCAGGCCAGCCACTTTCCCCGCC
>DATGXU010000295.1:0-1903 GCA_035298685.1 Magnetospirillum sp.
CGCTGGTCATGTTCCTGTGCCGCAGCGGCGGCCGCTCTCATGGTGCGGCCACCCTCGCAGCGGCGTCCGGTTACGGCAATGCCTACAACATTCTCGAAGGATTCGAGGGCGACCTGGACGCCAACGGTCACCGCAACAGCGTAGGTGGCTGGCGCAAGGCCGGCCTGCCCTGGCGCCAGGGCTGAGCACTCAGGCGGGACATCCCGCAGCACAAGGATTCAAGATGCAAGTCGCCACCATCAGTTTTGACCGCTTCAATGCCCTCGCCGACGAACAGGCGCAGGCGCGCATCCTCGCCGCCCGCGAAAAGCTGGGCAAGCGCGCGGTCATCCTCGGCCACCACTACCAGCGCGAGGACGTGTATCGCCACGCCGACCTGACCGGCGATTCGCTCAAGCTGTCACGCCTGGCCAGCCAGACCGATGCCGAATACATCGTGTTCTGCGGCGTGCATTTCATGGCGGAAGTGGCGGACATCATGTCGAAGCCGGAACAGGTCGCCATCCTGCCCGACCTCGCCGCCGGCTGTTCGATGGCGGACATGGCCAATCTCGCCAAGGTGGAACGCTGCTGGCGCGAACTGCGCGGCCTGCTCGGCGACGACCCGGACAACACCTTCACGCCGGTCACCTACATCAATTCCGCCGCCGACCTGAAGGCCTTCTGCGGCGAACACGGCGGCATCGTGTGCACCTCGTCCAACTGCGGCAGCATTCTCGAATGGTCGCTCGCGCGTCGCGAGAAGGTGCTGTTCTTCCCCGACCAGCACCTCGGCCGCTGGACCGGCTACAACATGGGCATTCCGCTTGAGGACATGCTGGTGTGGGATCCCGACCTCGAAAACGGCGGCCTCACCGCCGAGCAGGTGGCGAAGGCGAAAATACTGCTGTGGAAGGGCCACTGCTCGGTACACCAGATGTTCCAGCCGTCCCACATCCTGCGCTGGCGCAACCAGAACCCGGACGGCATCGTCATTTCCCACCCGGAAAGCGCTTTCGAGGTGTGCCGCCAGTCGGACTTCGTCGGCTCAACCGAGTACATCCTCAAGACGGTGAAGGCCGGCGCCCCCGGAACGAAATGGCTGGTCGGCACCGAACTGAATCTGGTCAACCGGCTGGCCGAAGAAGTGAAGCACGAAGGCAAGACGGTGCAATTCATGGCACCCACCGTCTGCATGTGCTCGACCATGCAGCGCATCGACCCCCAGCACCTCGCCTGGACCCTGGAAAATCTGGTCGAGGGCAATGTGGTCAATCGCATCAGCGTGCCGGCGCACGAAGCCGGGCCGGCGAAGCTGGCGATGGACCGCATGCTGGCCGCCTCGCCCTGATCGGCGGACTCCGCAGGCCCTCCCCCGCATGACCGACCTGCGCATCTGCACCTGGAACATCCACAAGGGCTTCTCGCAGTTCAATCGCCGGATGGTGGTTCATGAACTGCGGGAGCGCCTGCGCGCATTCGGCGCCGACCTGGTATTCCTGCAGGAGGTGCAGGGGCTGCACCACGGCCACGCGCAGCGTCACGCCGACTGGCCGAGCGAACCGCAGTACGAATTCCTGGCCGACCAGGTGTGGCCGGCCACCGCCTATGGCCGCAACGCGGTTTATGACCACGGCCACCACGGCAACGCCATCCTGTCGCGCCATCCCATCGTCCAGGCGGTGAATCACGATGTGTCGGCCCACCGTTTCGAACAGCGCGGCCTGCTGCATTGCGTGATCGAACCGGAAGAAGGCCGGCGCGTGCATGCACTGTGCGTGCACCTCGGGCTGACCGCGCGCGGGCGCGAGCAGCAGTACGCCATGCTGGCCGACCACATCCGCCAGAACATCGCTGCAGACGATGCGCTCATCGTCGCCGGCGACTTCAACGACTGGCACAACCGTGCGGAAGACCGGTGGTC
>DATGXU010000296.1:0-6363 GCA_035298685.1 Magnetospirillum sp.
GGTGGTCACCAGCACCGAGCCGCCCGCCGCCGAAGCCAGCGCCGCCACCCGCTCGCCCAAACCGCGCGCCATTTCGGCCGAGAATTCGCGCTGGCGGGTGGTGCCGCCGACGATCAGGCCGATCCACGGGCGCGGCAAAGGGGCGAAGCGCTCGCGCCACTGCCCGGCGGCCTCGGCCAATTTGGCGGTATTGACCCGATGCGGGGCGCCGGTGATGGCCAGCACGTTGGCCCCGGTCACCGACTTGCCGTCATGGGCGGGAATGGCGATCAGATCGAAATCGCCGCGTCCGCCGGGGCCGGGATCCATGATCTGCACCAGCCGGGCGCCGCATTGGCGCTTCAGCCAGCGCGCCACCGGGGCGGTGCGGCGGCCGGCGGCGATCACCAGACGCGGCCACGGCGCCGCCAGGCCAGCCCGGCTTTCCGCCGTCACCCCCATCAGCGAGGCGCCGCGCAGCAGGTTGGGCAGCCGCGCCAGACGGCCATAACGGATGTCCTTGACGACGAACGGGCGCCCCAGCGCCTCGGCCACGCCCAGGCATTGCCCGACGTTGCCGGCGCGGTCATCGGCCAAAACCCACACCTGGGCGGCATCGTCATTGTGCATGGGCGCCCTCGTTCCTACATGCTGGCGGCCGGCGCACACATGCCGGCAAACGGGCGGCAGGGTCCGACAAAGCCGCCCGCTTTGCAACCCGCCTTGTCCAATCCGGGAGGTCAGCCATGATGAACGCACCCGCGCTCAACCGTCAGACCGTCGAAGAGATCATGGGGCGCCTCGACGATCTGAAGATGGCCGAGATCCTGGAAACCGGCGCCTCGACCGCCGAATTGCTGGAAGCCAAGCGGTGGACGGCGGGCGACAAGCGCCCGCTGCCCGATGCCCTGCCGCTGCGTCTGGTGGTGATCGACCGGCTGTGCGACATCATCCGCACCGACGAACCCGACTGGTACGACAACGACAGGGGATGAGCCGCCCTTATTCGCCCTTGAACTCCGGCCGGCGCTTTTCGCGGAAGGCGGCGACGCCCTCGCGGTAATCGGCGGTGTCCAGAAAGGCGTAGCACTCGTCCAGTTCCGCCTCGCTGATCGGCGACGGATCGGTGGACAGGCGGCGGATGAACCGCTTGTGCCAGCGATTGGCCAGCGGCGCCCCCTGGGCGATGCGCTTGGTGGTGGCCTGCACCTCCTCCTCCAGGCGCTCGTCCTCGACCACGCGGGTCAGCAGGCCCTTGGCATAGGCTTCGTCGGCGTCAAGGATGCGCGCCTCGAGCAGGATTTCCGACGCCACCGCCGGGCCGGCGATGCGGGCGATGGCGGCCAGTTCGGGATAGGCCATCACCACCGAGATCTTGTTGATGGGCACGCCGAAGCGGCCCGACTTGCCGGCGACGCGCAGATCGCAGCAGCAGGCCAGTTCCAGGCCGCCGCCGACGCAAGCGCCGTGGATCATGGCCACCACCGGCGCCGGGCACGACACCACGGCGTCCAGCGCCCGGCGCATGACCTTGTCGTAATCCTTGGCCTGCTGGGGGGTGGCACGCAGGGTATCGAATTCGTCGATGTCGGCGCCGGGGGCGAACGCCTTGGTGCCGGCCCCGCGCAGAATTACCGCGCGCACCGAATGGTCGGCCGCCAGCCCCTCGAAAGCCTCGGCCAAACCCTGCCACATGGGCAGATTCAGCGCGTTCATGCGGTCTGGGCGGTTCAGCACCACGGTGGCCACCGGGCCATCCTTCACCACCTGGATCAAATCGGACATGCGTGTTCCCTTGTTTGCCTGCTTGCAGGAATCCGCGATTGTGCCTATAGACCCATCAGCCGGCAAGGCGACTCGATCCATGTCATAGGTGACTCCTCATGCAAACCGCTTCCCGCACCCCGGAGCAGAAGCAGGCGGCGCTGACCACCGCCCGTATCCTGCTTGAGATCAAGGCCGTCAATTTCCGTCCCGAGGAGCCCTACACCCTGACTTCGGGTTGGGCCAGCCCGGTCTATGTGGATTGCCGCAAGGTGATCAGCTTCCCGCGCGCCCGCCAGAAGATTTCGGAACTGGCCAGCGAGGCCATCCTGCGCGAGGTGGGCTATGAATCCATCGACGCCATCGCGGGCGGCGAAACCGCCGGCATTCCCTATGCCGCGTGGATTTCCGACCGCATGATGCTGCCCATGCTGTACGTGCGCAAGAAGCCCAAGGGCTTCGGCCGCAACGCCCAGATCGAAGGCGACTTCAAGCCCGGCTCGCGCGTGGTGCTGGTCGAGGACCTGGCCTCGGACGGCGCGTCCAAGGTGAATTTCGTCAACGCCATCCGCGATGCCGGCGCCGAGTGCAACAACTCGTTCGTCGTGTTCTTCTATGGCGTGTTCCCCGGCGCGCTGAAGCACCTGAACGAGATCGGCGTCCATCTGGGCTATCTGTGCAACTGGTGGGACGTTCTGGAAGTGGCCGAACAGGACAACCTGTTCGACAAGCGCACCATCGAAGACGTGCGCAGCTTCCTGCACGATCCGGTGCAGTGGTCCAAGCTGCACGGCGGCCGCGCCGAGTAAGTTTCGGCCGACGAAAATGCGAACGGGCGGAAAGGCGACTTTCCGCCCGTTTCGTTTGGGCCGCCCGTTTCGTTTAAATTACCGCGACTATACCTCGCACGCCGCCAGATGAACCAGGAACTGGCCGATCAGGTGGTGGGGGTCGGCGCCGAAATCCTCGCGAAAACGCTTTTCGTCTTGCTTGTCCATCTCGGTCAGCGGCGAGAACAGGGCCTGGAAGAAGGCGCAGAAGTGGTGATTGCCGAAAACGTGCGGTTCCTCGTGACCGTTGCCGTGCTCGCGCACCACGAAGGCGCTTGAACCCAGGCTGACCGTACTGGGTGTGTACTGCATCAGCTTCATGAACCAGTCCTTGCGCACGTCCCACCGCTTGAACGAGGTGGCGATGCGCACCAGGGTGTGCCACATCACCGATTTCGCCATGGGGTCGTCGTAAAAGGCGTCCCAGGTAAAATCCTCGCCCATGGCCTCGCGCAGCTCGCGCACGCGCTCAAGACAGCGTTCGCCATAGGCCTCGGCGTCGTCGCCCAGCACCAGATGGAAGAACGAAAACACGTTGGGCAGGATTTCGCGGTCAAGGATCTTCTTGTCGAACAACTCGCTCAACGGATGGACCATCAGACGGCCGAAGGCGTTCTGCCGTCGCTGTTCCAGCTTTTCCTCGTCCACCACCTCCATCAACTCGCGATAGGCGCGGCGATAGAACTCGTTGAACTGCTGGGAAATCTTCAGCCCCTCGACAATGTCGTGAAGGGTTTCCTTGCTGAGCGGCTGTCCACGATAGGCGGTTTCGGCGGCCTGCAACAAGGCATCAAGGACGACATTGGTCGTCCGCCGCAACAGCTTCGGTCCACGTGAGCCCATTGCATCCTCCCGGGACATTCGCTTCTGCGGACGAACCATCCCCTTCCGGCACTATAATATTATCGTGCCTGGCTTCCAATAGTGGGGCAACACTGCGTTTTATGCCTGCAGCCAATTCAACAAGGCGGCCGAGACCGCCTGGGGCTGTTCCAGCGTCGACAGGTGGCCGCACTGATTGATCACTTCCAACCATGAATTGGGAATCAGGTCGGCCATTTCGTCGGCACGCTCGATGGGGGTCACCCCATCGTCGGCGCCCACCAGAACCATGGTCGGACAGGCGATGCGCGGCAGGCCGGGGCGGGCGTCGGGGCGGTGCATGATGGCGTTCTGCTGGCGGGCGAAGGCGTCGGGGCCGACGGCCAGGGCCATGGCCTTGGCAAGACCGCCCACCCGTTCCAGCGCCAGATGGTCGGGATGCACCAAAGCGGGCAACATGGTCGGCATGATTTTTTCGAAGCCGCCGGCCTTGGCAAGGGCCACCGCCCCTTTCCGCCGTTCGGTCTGATCGGGGGCATCCGCCCGCGCGGTGGTATCCAGCAGCGCCAGCCGTTCCACCCGCTCGGGCGCGCGGCGCAGGATTTCCATGGCGACGTAACCGCCCATGGACAGCCCGGCCAGGGCGAAGCGTTCGGGCGCCCGGTCCAGCACCCGCTCCGCCATGCCGGCCAGGGTGTCGTCCTGCGTCAGGTCGGCCACCATGGCCTGGGCGACGGGGGCGACGGCGGCGATCTGGTGGCTCCACAGACGATAATCGTTCAACAATCCGGGCAGCAGCACCAGCGACCGGCTCATGACGGCACTCCTATTTGATCAGGGCGATCAGGTCCTTGAACTCGGGCGTGCCGGCGCGGTGCAGCCACTCGAACACGGCGCTTTCCGTGGTTACCACGTCGACGCCGTTGGCCGCCATGCGGGCCAGCGCCGCCTGATGGTTGGCGGCCAGACGCGAGGAACAGGCGTCGCCGGCCACGAACACGTCGTAGCCCGAGGCTTTCAGCCCCAACGCGGTCTGCAGCACGCAGACATGGGCCTCGATGCCGGCCACCACCACCTGGGATCGCCCCAGCCCGCGCAGGCGTTCGGCGATGGCCGGTTCGGCGGCGCACGAAAAATGCAGCTTTTCGACCACGGCGCCGTCGGGCAGCAATTCGCGCAGCTCGCCCATGGTCGGCCCCAGCCCCTTGGGGTATTGCTCGGACGCGATCACCGGAATTTCCAGCCGCGCCGCCGCCCGCAGCAGCAGCGCGCAATTGCGGTAGACGCTGCGCGGATCGGCCATCACCGGGCCCAGGTTTTCCTGCACGTCCACCAGCAGCAGCACCGAGCGAGCGGCCTCGATCAGCATCAATTTTCCCCTTCCAGACGCGAAATCAGCCTACCCCAGTGGGAACGTGGCGCCAAGACCGGCGTTCCGTCGTTGACAGGACCGCGTGAACTTCTATTATCCCGGCGCATATGACTCATACTATCGACTCAAGCCGCCTGGACGGCTCTCCGAACCCCATGGACTTCGCTGATCTGGGCCTGAGCCCCGAGCTCCTCAAGGCCGTCGAGGAATCGGGCTACACCAAGCCCACCCCGATCCAAGAACAAGCCATCCCCGTCGTGCTGATGGGCCGGGACGTGCTGGGCTGTGCCCAGACCGGCACCGGCAAGACCGCCAGCTTCACGCTGCCGATGATCGAGATCCTGGCCGCCGGCCGCGCCAAGGCGCGCATGCCGCGCTCGCTGATCCTGGCGCCGACCCGCGAGTTGGCGGCCCAG
The DNA here is from genome assembly GCA_035298685.1 of Magnetospirillum sp. Taxonomy (GTDB): domain Bacteria; phylum Pseudomonadota; class Alphaproteobacteria; order Rhodospirillales; family Magnetospirillaceae; genus Magnetospirillum. The sequence continues at coordinate 5,184 of DATGXU010000296.1, forward strand.
GTGGCCGAGAATTTCGACAAATACGGCAAGTACCACAAGCTGACCAAGGCGCTGATCATCGGCGGCGAATCCATGAGCGACCAGGTCGCCATCCTGGATCGCGGCGTCGACGTGCTGATCGCCACGCCGGGCCGGCTGCTCGACATGTTCGATCGCGGGCGCATCCTGCTGAACGACGTCAAGGTGCTGGTCATCGACGAGGCCGACCGCATGCTGGACATGGGCTTCATCCCCGACGTCCAGCGCATCGTCTCGCTGCTGCCCAAGATCCGCCAGACCCTGTTCTTCTCGGCCACCATCGGCCCAGAGATCAAGAAGCTGGCCGACGAATTCCTGATGAACCCGAAGCAGATCTCGGTTTCGGCACCGTCCTCGGCCTCGACCACCATCGAGCAGTTCCTGGCCGTGGTCGACGAGATCGACAAGCGCGAGACCCTGCGCCACCTGATCCGCGTCGAGAACGTCAAGAACGCGTTCATCTTCTGCAATCGCAAGCGCGACGTCGACGTGCTGTTCCGCTCGCTGACCAAGCACGGCTTCGCGGCGGTGCAGATGCACGGCGACATGGTGCAGTCCGCCCGTATCGAGGCGCTGGGCAAGTTCAAGTCGGGCGAAGCCCGCCTGATGGTGTGCTCGGACGTCGCCGCCCGCGGCATCGACATCAAGGCGGTCAGCCACGTCTTCAATTTCGACGTGCCGATCCATGCCGAGGATTACGTTCACCGCATCGGCCGTACCGGCCGTGCCGGTGAGACCGGCAAGGCCTATACCATCGCCAGCCCCGATGACGGCAAGTTCGTCGCCGCCATCGAAAAGCTGATCGGCACCACCATTCCCCGTCTGGAAATCGAGGGCGTTCCCGCCCTGGAACTGGACATGGAAGGCAAGAAGCGCCGAGGTGGCCGCGACAGGAAGGGCAAGGAGCGCGACGAGGAAAAGCGTCCGCGCCGTGGCCGCCGTGGCGAACCCCGCGAGGAAGCGGTGCCGGCCGAGGCCGCCGCCGCCGAGGTGGAAGCGGAAACGCCCGAGGCTGTCGGCGAAGAACAGCCCCAGCGGTCCGAGCGCCCCGCCCGTACCGAGCGTGGCCGCCGCACCCGCGACGACGACCGTCCGCGCCGTGACGACCGCCGCGAGGAGCGTGCCGAGCGTGGCCCGCGCCGCGACGACCGTCGCGACGATC
>DATGXU010000297.1:0-10480 GCA_035298685.1 Magnetospirillum sp.
CCGGCGATCCACGTGTTTCCGCGAAAAGTCTATTGGCAACAATGGGTGGGGCGCCCGCACGTGGATGCCCGCGTCAAGCGCGGGCATGACGGCTTCCGGGATGGTAAGGGGGCCGCCTCCCCGCTAATCCGCGATGAACCATAAATTTACGCAAATGCGCCACAGTTGTGTCTAAAATTAGACCATATAACCATTTGTTGCAAAAGCGTTCACAACCGAGTCACAATCAAGGTCGAGAACTTCGGACAATCGTCATGTCGACCATGATCACCCCGCAAATCAGCAAGATGGGACAGATGTCGCCGACCCAGTCGGTCGACACCGTTCGCACCGTGCTGCGCCGTGACATCGCCGACATCCTGCGCGACAACCTGCCCGCGCTGTCCATGGTGCCGCGCGACAAGGTTTACGACCGGGTGATGGACGACCCCCATCTGCTGCACCAGGGTTTTCAGTTGTTCCGCGCCCGGCCCGAATTGTTCAAGGACGTGGTGATCACGCCCGAGCGCCTGTTCCCGTCGTCCGACGGCGACACCCTGTGGTGCGGCCGTACGCTGGCGGACATCATCGCGCTGGTGGTGCGCGCCTGCGCCCGGCGCTATTTCAAGCGGCGCCTGTCCGGCCCCAAGCCCAAACCGGCACCGGCGCCCAAGGTCGGCCTGCTGAAAGGCTTGGCCATTTCCCTGGGCTTGGCCCAGCCGCCCAAGCGGGTCAAGCGCAAGCGGTGGCCCAGCCCGGCGGAAAAGCTGTATACCGCCATTCGCGATCTGCTGCGCTTCGAGTGGCAGGTGCCGCTGATCCCCACCTATGCGGCGCTGAGCCCCAATCTGGTGCAGAACATGGGCGAGGCGCTGCTGGAAATGCGCGACCCGCTCAAGCTGCAGGCGCTGGCCGATTACACCGCCGAAAACGCGCTGGTGGACGGCAAGATTCCGCTGTTGCTGGATACCGCCAAACGGCTGATGACCCCCACCGACACCATCAATGCCGAGGTGTTGTGGAGCGTGTGCCAGAAGATGCGCATGGCGGCGCTGTTCCCCGGCTACGACGTGGGCGAGATGCGCAAGGCGGTGTCGCTGGTGGCCGCCACCAGCCCGGCGGCCATGAAATATCTGCTGCCGGTGCTGGGCGACGACATCCGCAAGTTCACCCTGTACCTGTTCACCGCCTACGGCACCTTCGGGCCGGCGCGCTATCGCCAGGTACTGGGACCGGACGGGCAAACCTGGGTGGTCGAGGCCATGGCCAAGCGGGCGGCCAAGGAACCGCCGCTGACCGGCACCCATGAGCAATGGAAAGCCACCATCGAGGAATGGCTGGACTCGGCCGTCGCCACCGTGGATGCCGACAACGAGAAAAAGGCCGACATGATGGGCGCCCTGGGGAAGATCAGGTAAGCCGGCGAAGCGTCACGCCTGCGCCAGCCCCTTTTCCCGCCGCGACACCCGCTTCATGGACAGCAGCAGGCTGATGCCGCACCACGCCAGCGTCACCGCCAGCGAGGTCAGGTACGAGCCGTTGGCGAACAACGCCTCGGGGCCGCCATAGAACGGCGCGCGCACGATGTTCAGCGCGTGGAACACCGGGTTCACGTGCATCACCACGTCCAGCCAGGTCGGCACGCCGGCGATGGGGAACAGCGCGCCCGACAGCATCCACAGCGGGAACAGCAACACCATCATGATGGCGTGGAAGCCCGAGGTGGTGCGCGAGCCCCAAGCCAGCAGGAAACCCAGCGAGGCGAAGCCGGCGCCGGTCAGCACGAAGCCCAGCAACAGCAGCACCAGCGCGCCGGCCGACAGGTGCAGCCCCAGGAAGGGGGCGGCGATGGTGAACAGCACCACCTGCACCAGGGCGATCAGCACCGAGCCGGCGACCTTGCCCAGCACGATGCCCAGGCGGTTGACCGGCGCCACCAGCACGCCCTGCAGGAAGCCGGCATCGCGGTCCTCGATGATGGTGATGCAGGAGAATACGCTGGCGAACAGCATCATCATCACCATGACGCCGGGATAGAAATATTCCAGATAGGACACCTGCTCCATGCCCGGCGGCTTGAAGCTGCCGCCCATGCCGGCGCCCAGGAACAACCAGAACATCAGCGGCTGGGCGACGGCGCCGATCACGCGCTGGGGCTGGCGCACGAAACGGGTGAACTCGCGGCGGGCGAGCGAAGCGGCGACGCGGATCATCGGCTGGCGACCTTGTGGACCTGCGGGAAAACGGCGTGCTCGGGCACGGCGCGGCTGGTGACATGGACGAACACGTCGTCCAAATCGGGCTGCTTGATGGAAATGGACAGGATTTCCGGGCGATAGCGTTCCAGGATGCGTTCCAGCATGGGCAGCCCTTCGCCGTTCTCGGTTTCCTCCAGCCGCAATTCGTCGCCGTAGCGGCGCACCGCCAGGCCCAGCTCGCCGCGCAGCGTCTCGGCGAAGGCCTCGGCGTCGACGGGGCGCACCACCACCATTTCGGTGCCGATGCGGGCCTTCAGCGCCTGCGGGCTGTCATAGGCCAGCAGCTTGCCTTCGCGCATGATGGCGACGCGATCCACGTCCTCGGCCTCGGCGAAGACGTGGCTGGTCATCAGCACGGTCATGCCGCGCTCGCGGTGCAGCCGATGCAGGGCATCGAGGAAATTGCGGCGCGACGACGGGTCCAGGCCGGTGGTGGGTTCGTCCAGCAACAGCACGCGCGGACGGGTCATCAACACCTTGGCCAACTCCACCTGGCGGGCAAGGCCGCCCGACAGCGTCTCGACCTTCTGGTCCAGCCGGTCGCCAAGATCGGTCCAGGCCAGCGCCTCGCTTTGGCGGCTTTTGAACTCGGCGCCGCGCAAGCCGTACAGGTCGGCATGGAGGCGCAGGTTCTCGGCCACGGTCAGATGCTTGTCCACCGCCGGGTTCTGGAACACCACCCCCAGGATCTCGCGCACCTTGGCCGGTTGCGCGAACAGGTCGAAGCCGCCCACATGCACCGTTCCCCGGCTGGGCAGGGCCAGTCCGCACAGGATGCGGAACAGGGTGGATTTGCCCGACCCGTTCGGCCCGGACAGAATGGCGAATTCGCCTTCCCTCACCGACAGGGTCAGATTGTCGAGCGCGCTGCGCGGACCCGTCTTGCGGCCGCCCGGATAGATATGGGTCAGGTCTTTGATGGCGATCATGGGGCTTTCACTGGAAACAAGGTCGGGCACTGGAAACAAGGTCGGGCACTGGAAACGAGGTGCGGCGGGGGCGCAGGGTAAACGATCCCCCGCGGCCGGGCACCTTAAGATTCAGCAATTCTAAAATGCAACTCCGGCCGGCGTCACACCGACCGCGTCCTGTCGCGTTCGCTCCACACCGCACGCCCCTTCGCCTCCGCCTCGGCCACGCCGGCGGCGCGGCCGCTATAGCGCAGCACGATGGCGATGGTTCCGGCGATGGCGGCATCGGCCACCGGGTCCTGTTCGGCGCCGGTCCACAGCGCCCGAAGGCGCGCAAGGTCCAGACTCTCCTCGTGCTCGCGGGTGCCGCTGACCAGCGCCGGCCATTCCTCGCGCAATGGCTGGCCGTCGGCCAGCGCCCACACCTCGCACGGCTTTTCCGGCCGGCGCTCGACCTCGCCGCCGTCGCCCTTGAAGGCCGCGCTGGCGCTGTCGCCCAGCAGGCGGGCGCCTTGCTGGTGAACCGGCAGATAGGGCGGATGAGTGACGCCGTTGATCGAGAACGCCGCCCGCAGCGGATTGACCATGCGCGCCACCGTGTGGATGGGCGAACGCAGGCCAAGCAGGGCCTTCAACTGCATGATGGCGTGCAGCGGCGGCGATAGATGCTCGAGCGTCATATAGGCGAAGCGGCTTTCGCGCAGTTGCGCCGCCGCCTGCTCCAGGCTGGTGGCGACCGGCACGCCCAGTGCCGCCAGTGCCTGCGAGGTGTAGACGCGGCCGGCGGTGTGGCCCTCGGCGCCATGCATGAACACCGACACCCCCGACTGCGCCAGCGCCAGCGCGGCCAGCAGGTAATAGGGCAGCCGCCGCGACTTGCCGGCATAGGACGCCCAGTCCACGTCCACCTTCAAGCCCGGCGGCGGGGTGACGCTGTCACGGATGGCCTGGGCCAGCCCGGCGGCCTCCTCGGGCGTTTCCGTCTTGACCCGCAGCAGGCACAAAAAGGCGCCCAGCTGCACCGGCTCGACCTCGCCACGCAGCACCATGGCCATGGCGGCACGGGCTTCGTCCTGGGTCAGCGGCCGCGACAGGTTGGGGCCTTTGCCGAGAAGGCGGACGTATTGGGCGAAGGGATGTTCCTGGGTCACTGAGCCTGGGCCTTCCTGCAATCCGAAGGCGCCATCATAGCCCAATCAGCCCGGCCACCCAATCATTCCACTTTGCCGACACCCTTCAGTACGTCGGCCATGGATTGGTATTGCTGGTCGGGCATCTGGCGCAGAATGTCCAGGATGTCGCCTTCGGCGTTGTTCTTTTGCGCCTGCTGCAACAGGCCGTTCTTGTCGGCGGGAAAATCCACGCCCTTCAAGTGATGAAGAATGTTCGACGGCGAATGGCCGCCCATGCCGATGGCCATGCGTAACCTCCCTGTCTGTGCACAGGGGGAAACGCCGCCAGGGGCGAAAAGGTTCCCCTCTTCCAGCCCGTGGAAGAGGGGAAAAGCCTTACGGCCGCACGAAGCCCATGGCGTCGCGCACGCGGGTCACGGTCTGGCCGGCGATGGCGCGGGCACGCTCGGCGCCGGTCTTCAGCACCGCGTCCAAATGGTCGCGGTTGTTCATCAGGTCGGCGTACTGCTCGCGCACCGGGCGCAGGTGCTCGACGGTCAGTTCCACCAGCGCCTTCTTGAGCTTGCCATAGCCCTGGCCGTGGAATTCCGCCTCGATCTGCTCGCGCGGCTGCTTGGACATCACTTCATAAAGCGTCAGCAGATTACGCACGCCGGCACCGGCATGATCGAAGCGGGCTTCGTTCTCACAATCGGTGGTGGCCGACATGATCGCCTTCTTGATCACGTTGGGCTCGTCCAGAATGCCGATGGAATGCCCCTTCTTCTGCTCGCCGGTGGACTTGCTCATCTTGCCTTCGGGGTCGTCCAGGCCCATGACGCGGGCGCCCGACTTGCGGATCTGCGGCTCGGGGATCACCAGTCCGGTGTTGAACATGGTGTTGGCGCGCTGGGCCAGGTCGCGGGCGAATTCGATGTGCTGCTTCTGATCCTCGCCCACCGGCACGAAATGGGTGTCGTACAGCAGGATGTCGGCGGCCATCAGCACCGGATAATCCAGCAGGCCGGTGCCCACCGATTCGTTGCCGCCCGACTTGGACTTGAACTGGGTCATGCGGTACAGCCACCCCAGCGGGGTCAGGCAGTTCAGCAGCCACGACAGCTCGGAATGCTCGGGCACGTGCGATTGCAGGAAGATGGTCGACTTGGCCGGGTCGATGCCGCAGGCGATGTACAGCGCCGCCACTTCCAGGCACTTGTCATGAAAGGCCTTGGGCTGGATGGCTTCGGGGATGGTGATGGCGTGCAGGTCGACGACGCAGAAGATGTTGTCGTATTCGTCCTGGTTTTCCGCCCACTGGCTGATGGCGCCCACATAATTGCCGATATGCAGCTTGCCGGTGGGCTGAACGCCCGAGAAGACGCGCTTCTTCTGCTGGCCTGACATCCCGAAAGTCTCCGCTTCGAAAGGAAGTGCGTACTAATAGCGGGTCGGGGGGGCAAAATCCAGCCGCGACCGCGCCCATTATCGTTCTTGAAACGTCCCGCGAACAACAATATCGTTCATGCATGAATACCCCCCTGCCCCATCGCGGCGCCCTGACCAACGCCACCAACCGGTTCGAACGCTACCGGACCGAAGCGGCGGATGACGGCTGGGATCTGGCCGAGGACGAGCTGCCGCCCCTGCGCACCGAGGTGGCGGTGGACAGCACGCGCACCATCATCACCCGCAACACCTCGCCCGACGTGCCGTTCGACCGTTCCATCAATCCCTATCGCGGCTGCGAGCACGGCTGCATCTATTGTTTCGCGCGGCCCACCCACGCCTATCTGGGGCTGTCGCCGGGGCTGGATTTCGAGACCCGGCTGCTGGCCAAGCCCGACGCGGCGGCGTTGCTGGAACGGGAATTGTCCAACCCGCGCTATCGGCCGGCGGTGATCGCCATCGGCACCAACACCGATCCCTATCAGCCCATCGAGCGCGCCCGCCGCATCATGCGCGGCTGCCTGGAAGTGCTGGCGGCCTTTAACCATCCGGTGATGATCACCACCAAAAGCGCGCTGGTGGCCCGCGACGTCGACATTCTGGCGCCCATGGCCGCCGCCGGCCTGGCGGCGGTCAACATCAGCGTCACCACTTTGGATCGCGACCTGTGCCGGCGGCTGGAACCGCGTGCCGCCACGCCGGCCGTGCGGCTGGACACCATCCGCCGTCTCAGCGCCGCCGGCATTCCGACCACGGTGATGGCGGCGCCCATGATCCCGGCGCTGACCGAGCACGAACTGGAAAGCATCCTGGAAGCCGCCCGCGACGCCGGCGCCACCGGCGCCGCCACCATTCTGCTGCGGCTGCCCGGCGAGGTGGCCGACCTGTTCCGCCAGTGGCTGACCCAGCACGCGCCGACCAAGGCCGACCACGTCATGAGCCTGCTGTCGCAGTCGCGCGGCGGCAAGGTCAACGATTCCCGCTGGGGCAAGCGTTTCACCGGCAGCGGCGCGCTGGCCGAGCTGCTGTCGCAACGCTTTCATGTGGCGTGCAAGCGCCTGGGGCTGGCCGACCGCCATCTGCCGCTGGACTGCACCCGCTTCCGCCGGCCGCCCAGGGCGGGGGATCAGCTGACGCTGTTTTAACCCCTCTCCCCCGTCGGGCGTACCCTGTCATCCGGATTGGGCAGGCCACACATTGTTCCCACCTTGTGGCCCATGGCCTCAGGCAAGGGAGAGTGCGGTGTCCAGACTGGTGATCGTGTCCAATCGGGTCAGCCTGCCGAAAAAGGGTGCCCAGGCCGGCGGTCTGGCGGTGGCGTTGCGCGATGCGCTGGAACACCATGGCGGCTTGTGGTTCGGCTGGTCCGGCGAGGTGGCCGAGGGCGCGCGGGTGCCGCCGCCCAAATCGGCGACGCACGGCAACATCACCTATGTCACCACCGACCTGACCCGCCAGGATTACGACGAGTTCTATAACGGCTTCTCGAACTCCACCCTGTGGCCGCTGTTCCATTTCCGGCTGGGGTTGTTGGAGGTATCGCGGCGCAGCTATGAAGGCTATTTGCGCGTCAACGCCGCCTTCGCCGCCCAACTGGCGCCCATGCTGCGGCCCAATGACATTGTCTGGGTCCACGATTACCACCTGATCCCGCTGGGCGACGAATTGCGGCGGCTGGGCGTCAGCAATCGCATGGGGTTCTTCCTGCACACGCCGTTTCCGGTACCGGAACTTCTGGTGGCGTTGCCGGGCCATCGCCGGCTCACCCGGGCGCTGTGCGCCTATGATCAGGTCGGGTTCCAGACCCGCGACGACGTTCGCGCCTTCCTGGGATATCTAGGCAGCGAGGCGCGGGGCGAGGTGGCCGCCGACGGGCGCTTCCTGGCCTATGGCCGTTGCGCCCGCGCCGGCGCCTATCCCATCGGCATCGACACCCGCGCCTTCGCCGAACTGGCCGCCACCCAGGCCGACGCGCCCAAGGCGGTGGCGCTCAAGGACTCGCTGCAGGGGCGCCGGCTGATTCTGGGCGTCGAGCGGCTGGATTATTCCAAGGGGCTGCCGCACCGCTTCGACGCCATCGAATGCCTGCTGGAATGCCACCCTGAACTGAAACGCCAGTTCGAGTTCATGCAGATCGCCGCGCCCTCGCGCGAAGAGGTGGCGCGTTACCGCGCGCTGAAGCGCCAACTTGAAAGCGCCGCCGGCCGCATCAACGGCCGTTTCGCCGAATTCGACTGGCAGCCGGTGCGCTACCTTAATCGCGGCTACGACCGCGCCGCCCTGGCGGGGTTCTATCGCGCCGCCTGTGTGGGGCTGGTGACGCCGTTGCGCGACGGCATGAATCTGGTGGCCAAGGAATATGTAGCGGCCCAGGACCCCGATGATCCCGGCGTGCTGGTGCTGTCGCGCTTTGCCGGGGCAGCGCGCGAGCTGACCAGCGCCCTGGTGGTCAACCCCTTCGACGTCAACGAGGTGGCCGACGCCCTGGCCAAGGCCCTGACCATGCCCAAGGCCGAGCGTCAGTCGCGCTGGCGGCTGATGATGGAGGTGGTGGAGGCCAACACGGTGGAAACCTGGCGCGACGCCTTCCTGGCCGATTTGACCGCAGCGGCGCTGCAGGGCGAGGAGACATTGCGCCCCGAGGAAATCGGCCTGGGGCTGGAGACGCCGCCGCTGCCGCTGGCGCCGCCGACCCAATCGCCGGGCTATCTGCGCTGATGCGCTTGTGGGGGCTGATACGCAACCATGGGCATAGCCACCATCGCGCGCGGGCGGCTTTTCGGGTGCTCGGGCGTTCCCTTGTCGAGAGGGGGAACGACAAGGAGGACGAATCATGGCAGTTCTTCCGTCCATCTCGATCGACGCCGTTCAATTCGGCACGCCGCAGGCCGACACGCTTGACGGCACCGGCAACAACGATCTGATCCATGGCGGCGCCGGCGACGACACCATCTCGGGCCGGGGCGGCAGCGACGTGCTTTACGGCGACCGTGGTGCCGACACCGTTTCGGGCAACGGCGGCAACGACACCATCGTTTGGACCAACGGCGACGGCTCGGACACCATCGACGGCGGCGGCGGCACCGACACCCTGGTGGTCGAAGGCAGCGACAATTCCGAGCGTTTCACCCTGTCGGAGGACAACGGCAGCCTGGAATTCGCCCGCTCCTTCCCTGGCACCTTCCAACTGGGGCTGCAACGGGTGGAAGTGGTGGACCTGCAGGCCCAGGGCGGGGACGACCGCTTCGTGGTGGGCGATCTCTCGGGCAGCGACGTCAACAGCGTGCATTTCCGTGGCGGCGAGGGGTCGGACAGACTGGAGGCCGACAACACCCGCACGCCCATCGTGGCCGAGGGCGAGGCCGGCGACGACCGGCTGGTGGGCGGCTCGGGGGCCGACCAGCTGCATGGCGGCGACGGCAACGACACCTTGCGCGGCCTGGGCGGCAGCGACTGGCTGGACGGCGGCAAGGGAGATGACACCCTGAGCGGCGGCTCAGGACGCGACGTGATCGACGGTGGCCAGGGCGACGATAGGTTGACTGGCGGCGGCGGCCGTGACGCCTTTGTGTTCGAGCGCAATGACGGCACCGATACTATTCGCGACTTCACTCAAGGGTCCGATGTCATCGTGCTAAGGGGCTTCAGCGGCACCACCGGCCAGCCGCTGACCTTCGACCAACTGGCCGCCAGCATTACCGAACAGGGCGGCGATTCGGTGATCGATGTAGGCAACACCAATATCACCGTCAGCAACACCACCGGGCTGACCCAGTCGGATTTCGCCTTCGTCTGATCGGGCGCGGCGGCGGCGTCAGCGCGCCGCCGCCTTGTCCAGCGCCGCCAGAACCTCGGCTTCCGTCAGCAATTCCGACAACGCAATGCCGTCGGGGGCGCCGGGGCCATAGACCGCGTTGAAGGGGATGCCGAAGCGGTCGAACGAGGCCAGATAGCGGGCGATGCCGTCGTCGGGGCGGGTCCAGTCGGCGCGCATGGGAACGACGCCGCCGCCGGTCAGCCGCGCGGCCACCGCGCCACGATCCACCACCGCCGCCTTGTTGACCTTGCAGGTGATGCACCAGTCGGCGGTGACGTCGACGAACACCACCTTGCCCTCGGCGACCGCCTGCCGAACCGCCGTCAGGTCGAACGACTTCCAGGCGATGTCCGTCTTGCCGGCGGCCGGTGGCGCGGCGGTGGTCAGGCCGGTCTGCGCCGCCAGCACGCTGCCCAGCCACAGGGCGGTGGCGGCCAGGGCCACGCCCATGACCTTCTTCACCGTCACCATCCACGCCCCCGGCTTGGGCAGGCGGCGGGCCAAATCGGGCCACAGCGCCACCGCCAGATAGGGCACCGACATGCCCAGCCCCAGGGCGGCGAAGATGGCGGCGATCTCGCCCGCGCCGCGCGCCAGGGCAAAGCCCACGGCGGTTCCCAGGAACGGCGCCGAGCACGGGGTGGCCAGCAGGGTGGCGAAGGCACCCGACAGGAAATGCCCCAACAGGGTGTGATGGGCGACGCCCGACGGACCCACATTCATCAGCGCCGACGGCAGGCGGATTTCGAACGCGCCCCACAGATTGGCGGCGAAGGCCAGCAACAGGGCGATCATCACCGCCAGGAAACCCGGCTGCTGGAACTGGATGCCCCAGCCCACCGCCTGGCCCGCCGCCTTGACCGCCACCGCCGCCCCGGCCAGCGCCAGGAACGAGGCGACGATGCCGGCGGCGGAAGCCAGGAAGGCGGCGCGTACATGGCCGCGCGCCGCCCC
>DATGXU010000298.1:0-2900 GCA_035298685.1 Magnetospirillum sp.
GGGGCGGCCTCGCGCAGGTAGACGTTGATATAGGGGATCAGCGACAGCATGCGCTGTTCGTCGCCGGGCTTGGCCACCAGCTGCAGCACGTTGGCCACCGAACCCGACTGGATGATGGGCAGGCAGATGTGGCTGCGGCCCGGCGCTTCCTCGGGCGGCTGGAAGGCATAGCAGATGTCGGGGTTGGTGATGCCGTCGACGATGTGGCCGGTGCGGCGCGCCCGGCAACCCTCGCTGCGAACCAGGATCTGCGGATCGCACCAGCGGCACTGGCCCTCCAGATTGCCGTCCACGAACAGCGGGGCCATCTGGTTCTTGTTGGGCACCATTTCGTACAGCGAATACTCGCTGGCCTTGAACTCGTCTTGCAGCGTGCGGGCCAGACGCTGGTGGATTTCCGCCTTGGTCTCGTCTTCCTCGATGGCCTGCTTGAAATGGGCGGCCCGCGTCAGGCCGTCCACCATGGCGATGGTGGCGTCCAACTGGTTCTCGTCGGGCGAGGTGGTCCGGTTGGTCAGGCGGGCGACGTTGTCGCCGATGCGGGTCAATCCGTCGTCAAGGAAAGCCAGCAGGCGGTTCATGTCGCCGGCGATCTGGCCGATTTCGTCTTCGGTCAGTTGCTGGACCTTGGCCTTGAAATCGCCGCGCAACGCCCGCTGAACCGCTTCCTCGACATTGTGGGCGGTGGCGGCGATGGGCTGCACCGTGCGGCGGATCAGGATGAAGGTCAGGCCGGCGAACAGGGCGACCACGCCGACGATGCCGGCGACGGTCAGCATGGCCTTTTGCTTCAGCGCCAGGATCGACACCTGCATGCTGACCGCGCCCAGCACCATGCCTTCCTGCACCTGATGGCATTCCAGGCAGTTGGGCGAGCCGCGATTGCTGGCCACGAACGGGATGACGCCACGGATACGGGTGTCTTCGTCGGTCTCGACGATCTCGTACTGGGGCTTGCCCTCGCGCAGAACCAGGGCCTCAAGCTCGTCGGTGGGGGTTTCCTCGCTCAGGCCCTTGCCGAATTGCTGCACCACCAGCGGCGAACGCACCACCCGCGCCGAAGCCAGACCCTGAACTTCCATCAGACGCCGGAGAAAACTCTCACGCCGGTCGATGACGCCGTTGATCATGGATTCGGTCAGGTGCACGCGCACGATTTCGGCGGCGGTGCGAATATGTTCGGTCGACGACGCGATCGAGAAGCTGCGGAACGCGAACAGGCTGATGGCGACCAGCATGACGATCAGTCCCGCCGCGATGGCGACGAAGAAAACGTTGATCTTGGAACTCAGGTTCATTCCAGGCAATCCCCCCTGTCCGGCCCTGGCGCCCTAGCATAGGTGGGGATTTGCGTTTTCACAACTGCGACGGGGCACGGCAAGCATGCAAGGTGCGCGATCGTGTCCAAACAATGACACGAGCGTCGCCACCTTTCCGGCGCAATTGTAGACCACCATATCGTCATCGAACGGCATCGCCGCACTTCCACCGGAAGGGCGGACACCCTTCAAGGAGGAGGGCGCCATGAAGTACCGCACACCCGTCCTGGCCATGATCGTTTCCACCGTTGCCGCGCTTGGCTTTGCCGGGACCGCGTTGGCCGGTGACCACTGGGACAATGGCCGTCACGGCGGCTGGGGTCACCATCATCGTCACCATGGTGGCGGATGGGAGGGGCCGCGCGTGATGTATGCGCCGCCGCCGGTGATCTACGCGCCGCCGCCCCGTGTGGTCTATGCGCCGCCGCCGGTGGTCTATGCCGCGCCGCCGGTGGTGTACGAGCCGGCCTCGCCCTCGATTAACTTCGTCTTTCCGCTGCGCTGAGGCAATTCCGTCTTTCCGCTGCGCCGAGGTAACTTCGCCTTTCCGCAGCGCCGAGGCTCAGCACCGCTTCATGGTCCCGCGGGCGCTGTCGTCGGCCGGGCGGATCACCCGCTCGGCCGGCAGGTTCAGGGTGAAGGTGGTGCCCCGGCCCGGCGTGCTGTCGACCGCGATCGTGCCGCCATGGGCCTCGACATAATGGCGGACGATGGGCAGGCCCAGGCCGGTGCCGCCAAAGCGGCGTGACAGGGATGCCTCGGCCTGGAAGAACGGCTTCCAGATGTGGTCCATGTCCTCGGGGCGGATGCCGATGCCGGTGTCGCTGACCGCCAGGCGCATGCCCTCGGCGCCGTTGGTGGCCGCCAGGGTCACCCGGCCGCCCGGCGCGGTGAACTTCACCGCATTGGACAGCAGGTTCAGCACCATCTGGCGCAATCGCAACGGGTCGGCGCGCAAGCGGGGCAGATCGGCGGGAAGGTCGGTGTACAGCGCCACCTGCCGGGCTTCGGCTTTGCGGCTGATCATGCGCACGGCGCCGTCCAGGCATTCGCGCAGGTCCAGCTCGTCTTCCTGCAGCGTCCATTCGCCGGCCTCGATGCGGGCGACGTCCAGCACGTCCTCGATCACGTCGCGCAGATGGCTGCCGGCGGCGTGGATCATGGTGATGTATTCGGCGTAGCGGTCGTTGCTCAGCGGGCCGAATACCTGTTCGATGATGGTTTCCGAAAAGCCGATGATGGCGTTCAGCGGCGTGCGCAATTCGTGGCTGACCGCCGCCAGGAAGGCGGATTTGGCGTTGTTGGCCGCTTCCGCCAGCAGGGCCGCCGCCACCAGTTCCTGTTCGGCGCGCTTGATATGGGTGATCTCGCGGCCCTCGGGAATGATGTAGATCACCCGCCCGCTGTCGTCGGTGACCGGCTTCAGGGAAAAGTCGATGACCACCATCTGGCCGTCGGCGCCGGGATGGGTGGTTTCGAAACGGACGAACTCTCCGGCCGCCGCCTTGACGATGCCGTTGCGCAGCAACGCCTGTTCGGCCGGCGAGTGCGCCCACCACGGCGTGTCGGCGAAATGCTGGC
>DATGXU010000299.1:0-6836 GCA_035298685.1 Magnetospirillum sp.
GCCGCTGGCGCGCGCCGTTCAGGTCACCCACATTGGCGAGGATACGGGCCAGCTGACGCAACGCCTCCACATCGCGGGGATGCGCCTTAAGATGTTTGGCAAGCAGGGCGGCGGCGGCATCGACCTGTCCCTGCGCGATCAAGTCTTGGGCCTGGGCGGCAGCAGAGAGTCTGCTTGTCATGGAGGAGCTTCCGTCAGGGCGGCGCGGCGGCGCGTGGATCGCCGGGTCAAGTCCACTACTGTCCGGCTAAAGAAGACTTTTTATCCTGAGAGAGCATCGCAAGCGACGGGGCTCTGCCTGATAGTGCCAGGATGACTATTTTGAACCACAGAGGCACAGAGACACAGAGGAAAAACAAAAGAGAAAATTATTTCCCCCTTTTCCCTTCTCTGTGTCTCTGTGCCTCTGTGGCCATTCAAATTGCGTCCCAGCGGCACGATATCGGCCGCAGACGCTTACACGCAGACGCCTTCCGAACGACCCGCGGAAACTTGACCGGACAGCAGTGGGTCAAGCCCGCGCATGACGAGTGACATTACGGACAAACCTGTCCCGTCCTGCGACGGCGCCGACAACACCAGCCGCGCGCGTGCCCCGCGCATACGGGCGGCGCGGACACACGCTGATGGCCGTGTCGGGCACGGCCATGACGTGCGGACGGCTCCCCACCAGTCCGCGTTCGACCTTACTTCTTGGCCGAGCCTTCCAGCAGACCTTCGGAAATCTGAAGGTTGACGTTGATCAGGGCGTCGATGGTGGCGTCCTCGATCGCTTCCACGCCCTGGAAGGTGCGGTCGGCGACGAAGGCCGCCAGACGGGTGATGTTTTCCTTGACGGCGGCGGCCAGCTGGCAGGCGTCGCTGGTCAGAACAGTCTTCAGCGCCACCCAGGTTTCCAGATTGTTTTCCAGCGCGGCTGCCAACGCGGCCAGATCGCTGCGATCCTGGCGGGCCTGATCCAGGCGAATCGCCGCCTGCGACAGCTGATAGGCTTGCTCTTCAGCGAAAGTCAGTTCCTGCTGGGACATCTCGCACCCCCTAAGTATTCAAGCGATCGCGCCCCCTTTTCCAGAGAGCGCCTTACGGTACCATCGGTTTCCAAATGGTCGGTTAACATCGCAGATATCATCTGCCGACGCACATAAAAAGAGAACCCGCGCGCGACTTGCTCATATTCCGCGATCATTGGGGCACCAGCCGGTTCAGGCCGATCGCCTCGACCACCGTTCGCAGTTCCTGGCGGGCGGCGACGTGGCTCATGCTGAGCTCGAAGCCGGGCACCTTGCCGCGCAGATCCAGCAGCGTCAGCCCTTCAAGGAACAGCGAGCGATAGATCACGCGTTCGCCCAGGCCCGGCACCACGCGAAAGCCGACGCGCTTGGCCAGTTCCGCCAGCAGCTTTTCCATGGTCTGCTTGTTGCGCGCATCCAGATGGGCCAAGCGGTTGCGCAGCACGATCCAGTCCACCACCGCCTTTTCGCCGCGCATGGCGCGGGCCTTCTTGGTTTCCCACACCATCTCGGCGTAGTGGCTGGGGCGGGCGACGCGCATGGTCTGGGGATCGACGCGGGCCAGCACATCCAGATCGACCAGCGAGTCGTTCAACGGCGTGATCAGGGTGTCGGCGAAGGAATGGCCCAGCCGCGACAGGTAATGGTCGGAACCGGGGGTGTCGATGACCAGCACGTCGTGGGCGGCAGCCAGACGCTCGATGGTTTCCAGCAGGCGGCCTTCGTCGGCGCCCTGGTCGCCCGACGGCGGCAACGCCACATGGTCGGGGCACGACAGCCCCAACTCGGCGGCATCCTTGCGGCCCTTGCGGTTCTGGATATAGCGGGTCAGCGTAGCTTGGCGCGCGTCGATGTCGATGGACCCCACCGACAGCCCCTGCCCCAGCAGGCTGACGATCAGGTGCATGGACAGGGTGGACTTGCCGGTGCCGCCCTTTTCGTTGCCGACGACGATGATGTGCGCGCGCTTGGTCACGGCTCCCCCTTGATCCACACGGCACTGTCGTGGAAGGCACCGCCGCCGGCCGGCGCCACCGGCTGGCTGCCCACCAGCCGGTTGATGCCGATGCCTTCGACGAAATCCTCGTTGGCCCAGATGCCTTCCACCGCCACCACGCCGCGCGCGATGCCGTCGGTGGGATGGGCGTGGACCACCACCGAGCCGCGCCGGTTGCCCAGGCGTACCTTGTCGCCGTCGCCTACCCCCAGCGCCGCCGCGTCGTCGCCATGGATCAGCAAGGTCGGGCGCCCCGCCTGCCGGCGCGAGGTCGGCGTGTCGTTGAAGCTGCTGTTGAGGAAATGCCGCGACGGCGGCGTGATCAGCCGGAAGGGTGTTTCCTCGGTGGCCACCTCGATAGACGGCCAGTAATCGGGCAGCCCCGGCATGTCGTCGCGGCCCCACTGGGGCGCGAAGCGGAAGCGGCCACCATGGCCGAAGCCATCCAGGCAGTGGGATTCCTCGAACGAGGTGGCGCAATCGAGCCAGCGCATCTTCACCAGGTCGTCGCCGCTTGGCAGGTTCGACGCCGCCAGGGTGGCATCCACCATCTGCCAGTCGTCCATGACGAAGCTGGCGTGGCTGGCGCCCAGCCGGCGAGCCAGTTCGTTCACCACCCAGTGATTGGATCGTGCCTCGCCCACCGGCTCGATCACCGGCTTGGCCGCCTGCAGGAAGGTGTGGCCATAGGCGGTGTAAAGGTCGGCGTGCTCAAGGAAGGTGGTGGCCGGCAGCACGATGTCGGCGAATTTGGCGGTGGTGGTCATCGTCTGCTCGTGCACCGCCAGGAACAGGTCCTCGCGCGCCAGCCCCTGCCACACCAGCCCGGTCTCGGGGGCCACCGTGGCCGGGTTGCTGTTCTGCACCAGCATGGCGGTGACCGGCACGCCCCCCTTCAGCGCCACCGGGTCGCCGGTGAGGATGGGGCCGATCTCGCACATGTCCAGGGTGCGCACCGGCGGCGCGGCAATGTCCAGCGCCTCGACCAGCTCCAGGTTGACCGCGAACACGCCCGACAGGCTTTGGCAGGCGCCGCCGCCGCGATGGGCCCAGGCGCCGGTGATGGCCGGCAGGCAGCTGACCGCATGCACGTTGACGGCGCCGTTGCGTGACCGGCTCATGCCATAGCCCACCCGCAGGAAGGCGTTGCGGGTACGGCCGTAAAGGGCGGCGAAGTCTTCGATCTGCGCCACCTCAAGGCCGGTGATGGCTGCGGCCCAGGCGGGATCGCGGGTTGCCACGTGGGCTTCCAGTTGCGCCGCGCCGTCGGTGTAGCGCGCCATGTAGTCGCGGTCGGCGTAACCGTCGCGGAACAGCACATGCATGACCGCGCAGGCCAGGGCGCCGTCGGTGCCCGGCTTCAGCATCAGGTGCAGGTCGGCCTTTTCGGCGGTGGGGGTGCGATAGGGATCGACCACCACCAGCTTGGCGCCGCGTTCCTTGCGGGCGCGGGCGATCATGCCCATCAGGTGAACCTGGGTGGCGGCGGGATTGCCGCCCCACACCACGATCAGGTCGGATTCGGGGATTTCGCGCGGGTCGACGCCGCGCCGCTTGCCCACGCCTGCCTGCCAGCCGGCGCCCGCAATGGTGGCGCAGATGGTCTTGGCCTGGTCGGAATAGCCCATGGCCCGGCGCAGGCGGTTGGTGGCACCACGCTGCACCAGCCCCATGGTGCCGGCATAGAAATACGGCCACACGGTTTCCGCGCCCAGGCGGGCGGCGGCGGCGGCGAATTGCTGCGCAATGGTATCCAGCGCCTCGTCCCAGCCGATGGGGGCGAACACCCCCGATCCCTTGACCCCCACCCGTTTCAGCGGGGTCAGGATGCGATCGGGGTGGTGCACCCGTTCGGCATAGCGCGCCACCTTGGCGCAAATCACGCCTTCGGTGTAGGGCATGGCGGCGCCGCACAGGCGGCCGATGGTGCCGTCGGCGTGGCGCTCGACATCCAGCGGGCACGCCGACGGACAATCGTGGGGGCAGACGGATGCAGCGATGGTTGTGCTCATGCCCGCCACTGTACTTGGGTTAGTGGGCATCGGGCAACTTCCGCAAGGGGTGGGGCGGTGCTATGCTGCCGCCAAATCTTGAGGGACCGGGTTTTGACGGGGACCATAACTTGACGTCGACGCCCTGCGAACGCATCGACTGCGCGGTGATCGGCGCCGGAGTGGTGGGCTTGGCCGCCGCCCGCGCCCTGGCCCTGGCCGGACGCGAGGTGGTGGTGCTGGAAGCCGGCGGCGCCATCGGCGGCGGCATTTCCTCGCGCAATTCCGAAGTCATCCATGCCGGCATGTATTATGCGCCCGGCAGCCTGAAGGCGCGACTGTGCGTGGCCGGCAATTCCATGCTGCGCGAATTCGCGGTGCTGCACGGCGTACCGTTCAAGATGGTGGGCAAGCTGATCGTCGCCACCGACGACGCCGAGGCGGCCCAGCTTTCCGCCATCCTGGATCGTGGCCGCGCCAACGGCGTCGAGGCGCTGCGCCCCGTCACCGGCAGCGAAGCACGCGAGATGGAGCCGTCGCTCACCTGCACCGCGGCGCTGTTCTCGCCCCTCACCGGCATCGTCGATAGCCATGCGCTGATGCTGGCCCTGCTGGGCGAGGCCGAGGAACACGGCGCCGTCGTCGCCTTCCGCTCGCCGGTGGTCGGCGGCCAAGTGGGCGAGGATGGCGTGCTGCTGGAGATCGGCGGCGACGAGCCGTCGCGCTTCGTCGCCCGCACCGTCGTCGTCGCCGCCGGCCTGTCGTCGTGCGCGGTGGCGCGGTCGCTGGGCATGCCCGGCGTGCCGGCCGACTATCTGTGCAAGGGCAACTACTTCACCCTGACCGGCCGCATGCCGTTCCAGCGGCTGGTCTATCCGGTGCCGGTGGCCGCCGGCCTGGGCGTGCATTACACCCTGGATCTGGCCGGGCGCGGCCGCTTCGGCCCCGACGTGGAATGGATCGAGCACGAGGATTACGTGGTCGATCCCGCCCGCGCCGACAGCTTCTATGGCGCCATCCGCCGCTATTGGCCCGGCCTGCCCGACGGCGCGCTGGAACCGGCCTATGCCGGCATCCGGCCGAAAATTCAGGGACCCGACGACCCGGCCAGGGATTTCGTGGTACAAGGGCCACAGGATCACGGCGTACCCGGTGTGGTCGCCCTTTATGGTATCGAATCGCCCGGCCTGACCTCGTGTCTGGCCCTGGCCGAGCTGGTGCGGGAGAAAGCCGCCGAATGAAACCCGTTGTCGCCGCCCTGGCCGTGCTGTTGGCCGCGCTGCCGGCCGCCGCCCTGGAAAAGCCGCGCGACTGGAAAGCCCCGCCGGTCGAGAGAATTCCCAATCATCGCGAGATCTGGCGCAACGTCGTCATCGAGCTGGCGTCCTATGCCAAGACGCGCAAGCCCGGCTTCGTGGTGCTGGTGCGCGGCGGCAGCGAATTGTTCGTCAAGGGCGACCGCGAAGCCGAATGGGAGGAAGTCCGCGACCCCGACGGCAAGGACTTTGAAAAGCGGCTGCCGCTGCGCACGGTGTTCCGCCCCTATGTCAAGGTGTTGGACGGCATGGTGGTGGACGGCCTTTATTGCGGCGGCGACGCGCTGGGCGTGTCGCTGGACAAGGCCATCAAGGACCGCGCCGACCTGGATGCCAAGCTGGCCCAGGAAAAGGCGCAGGGCATCCAGCGCCCCCCGGTGCCGCAGCCGTTCGGTCCGTTCAGCATCGACCCCAAGGAAGAGCTGCGCAAGGCGGCCGAGGTGCGCCGCGCCGCCGAGCGGCTGGAGCGCCAGCGCCGGCTGGTCTATGCCCTGGGGGCGCTGCGCCAGCAGGGCCGCTCGATCCTGTCCATCGAAAGCTGCAAGAACCAGAACGATGTGGACGCCGCCTATCGCGGCGGCGAGCGCGACCACGTGCTGACCTATGCGGCGGTGCATTCCGAAGCCCTGAGCACCCTGCCCAAGGGCCATCCGCGCAACGAAAACGCCCAGCCCGTCACCACCGTCAACGGCGCCCGCAACTGGCTGCCGCTGCTGCGTGCCGACCGCTTCGGCAGCAAGGAAGAGTGGCTGATGGCGCTGGAGCGCACCAACCACGACGTCCTGTTCATCGACGTCACCCATCGCGGCTCGGACCCGCTGACCAAGGACGACGTCAAGCGCCTGCGTTTCAAGGAACTGGGCAGCCCGCGCCTGATGCTGGCGGTGCTGCCGGTGGGCAAGGCCTATGATTGGCGCTGGTACTGGAAGAAGGGCTGGGAGATCGGCAACCCGCCGTTCCTGTTCGCCCCCGACGGCGACGATCCCGGCAGCTTCATCACCGACATGAACGATCCCAAATGGAGGGAGCTGGTGGGCAAATACCTTGCCGGCATCATGGATTTGGGCTTTGACGGCGTCGTGCTGGACGACCTCGACACCTATTTGTGGTTCGAGGAACTGATGCCGCTGGGTGGCTGACCGATGCTGAAAGCCGCCAAAAGCTACGAGGAAGCCTGCCGCACGTTCCGCTGGCGCATCCCCGACCGCTACAACATCGCCTTCGACGTCTGCGACCGCCAAACCATGGCCGGGGCCGACGGCCATCGCACCGCCCTGATCGTCGAAAGCCGCGACGGCACCGCCGAACGCTACACCTTCCATGTCCTGCGCCTGCTGTCCAACCGGCTGGCCAACGTGCTGACCCAAGCCGGCGTGCTGCCGGGCGACCGGGTGGTGGTGTCGTTCCCGCCATCGGTCGAGGCCGCCGTGTCGCTGTTGGCGGTGCTGAAGCTGGGCGCCGTGGCGGTGCCGGTTCCCACGACCTTAGGCGAAATCCCGCTGGCGTGGCGGCTGGCCGATTC
>DATGXU010000300.1:0-8158 GCA_035298685.1 Magnetospirillum sp.
GCTTTCGGTCAGCTCGAGATCGAGGTGGCGGGCGTCGATGCCGGTTTCGGTGATGGCGGCGGCCACCGTGTCGGCCAGGTCCACATCGCGGAACTGCCGGCCCGAGATGTTGACGCCGATGCGCAACTGCGGCAGCCCCTCGTCGCTCCAGCGGCGCATCTGGCGGCAGGCGGTTTCCAACACCCAGCGGCCCATGGGAACGATCAGGCCGGTTTCCTCGGCCACGGGGATGAACTTGTCGGGCGAGATGACGCCCAGTTCCGGGTGGCGCCAGCGGATCAGCGCCTCGGCGCCCACCAGGGCATAGTCGCGCAGGCGGATCTGAGGCTGATAGAACAACTCGAAATGGCCGTCGCGCAGGGCGTCCTTCAGCGAGCGTTCCAGGGTCAGGCGCTCGGACACGGCGAACGACATGGCCGAGTCGAAGAAGCCCAGGTGGTCATCGGGACGGCGCTTGACCTGATGCAGCGCCATTTCGGCGTTGCGCAGCAGCTCCAGCGGCTCGTCGCCGTCGCGCGGGAACACCGAGACGCCGAAATCGGCGGCCAGGCTCAGCTCGGTGCCATGGGTGAGGAACGGCCTGACCACGGCGTCGCGCACCAGTTCGACCGCGCGGCTGACACTGGACAGATCGCGCAGGCTGGGCAGCACCACGGCGAATTCGTCGCCGGCCAGACGGGCGGCGGTGCCGCCGTTGGTCGAGACCGCCACCCCCAGCCGGCGCGCGGTTTCCCGCAGCAGCGCGTTGCCGACGTCGTGGCCCAGCGAGTCGTTGACGGTGGTGAAGCCCTCAAGGTCGATGGTGACCACGGCGACGTGGTGGCTGCTGCTGCGCGCCATGGACAGCGCCTGCCCCAGCCGCTCGGTCAGCATGTGGCGGTTGGGCAGGTCGGTCAGCGAATCGTGGTTGGCCAGATAGGCGACCCGCTGGGCCAGCTGTTTGTTTTCGGTCAGGTCGCGGATGGTGCCGGTGAACAGGCGGCGCTTGTCCAGCCGCAGTTCCGACACCGACAGGTGCACCGGGAACAGCGTGCCGTCCTTGCGCTT
Source organism: Magnetospirillum sp. (assembly GCA_035298685.1). Classification (GTDB taxonomy): domain Bacteria; phylum Pseudomonadota; class Alphaproteobacteria; order Rhodospirillales; family Magnetospirillaceae; genus Magnetospirillum. Next base: position 1,048 of record DATGXU010000300.1, read on the forward strand.
GGCCATCACCTCGCGGCCCATGCCGATCAGGCCGCCGCCGGTGCCGTCGACGAAGTTGCGGATGTAGCCGGGGTGGCGGCTGGCATCGGGTTCCGGCATCAGCATGGCCACGGTGCCGCCGATCAGTTCGGACAGCGAATAGCCGAAGATACGTTCGACCGACAGGTTGGCCGAGACGATCACGCCTTCTTCGTCGATGGTGACGATGCCGTCCAGCACGGTATCCATGATGGCGCGGATGCGATGTTCGCGCGCCGCCACCGCGCGCATGGCGGCGGTGACCTCGGTGGTGTCGCGGCCCACCAGCAGGGTGGCGGTGCGGCCGTCGCGGCGCAGCGGCACCGCGTTCAGTTCGACGTCGCGCAGGCGGCCGGCGAAGGTGACGATCTTGACCGGAACCGGGTGGTCTTCCTCGTACAGGGCTTCCAGGCCGGCGTCGAACAGCGCCAGATAGTCGGAATGGACGAAATCGACGAACGCCTTGCCCTCGCAGGCCGAGGCCGAGGGTGCGCGCAGCATGCCCAGGCCGGCGGCGTTGATGCGCTCGATCACGCCGTCCACGCACACGCAGATCAGGTCGGGCGACAGCTCGACCAGATCGCGGTACGACGCCTGGTCGCGCAGCAGCGCCGATTCCAGCATGGAAACGTCGGTGATGCGGTCCAGCAGCTTCAGGATCTGCGAGCCGGAATTGAGGATGCTGTCGGCGTATTCGCGATAATCGGTTGGCTGCAGCGGCCCCAGCATCTCGGCCGAGATCATTTCGGCGAAGCCGATGACGTCGTTCAGCGGCGTGCGGATGTCGCGGCTCATGCGCGCCATGAACTCGGTCTTGGACCGGTTGGCCAGCTCGGCGTCTTCCTTGGCCTCGGCCAGCTTTTCGGCGGCGGCGCGCTCGGAGGTGATGTCGCGGGAATAGAACGCACAGCGCCGCTCGCCCGCCTCGCCCACCGCCAGGATGCGGCTGGCGAACCAGCGGGCGCCGTCGCTGTCCTCGAACTCCACCGTGCGGCCGGTCTGCAGGGCCTGGTCGAAATAGGCCCGGCGGTGCTCGGCCAGCGGGCGGGGCAGCAGGGCGAACAGGTCGTCGCCCTCCAGCTCCTCGCTGCGCTTGCCCAGCTGTTCGCAGGCCTGGACGTTCAGGGTGATGATGCGGCCTTCCGCATCCAGCAGCATGGCGACGTCGTGGCTGGCGTCCAGCAGGGCCTGGGTGGTGTGGTGCGACAGTTCCAGCGCCACCTGCGTCTGCTGGCGCTCGATGGCGTGGCGCAGCACGCGCGGCAGCAGTTCCAGGCCGGCCAGCGACTTGACCACGTAATCCTGGGCGCCGGCGCGGATGGCGTCCTGCGCCACCCGTTCGTCGTCCAGGCCGGTCAGCACCACCAGCGCCGTGGTCGCGGCCGCGGCCTTCATCTTGATCACGGATTCCAGGCCCGAGGCGTCGGGCAGGCCCAGATCCACCAGAATGCATTCGTATTCGCCGGCGGCCACCATCCCCAAGCCTTCGCTGAGGGTGCCGCACAGGTCCGCCTTCCAGGGTACCGGAGTCTCGGCGAGTTTGATCTCGATGAGTCTCTGGTCGCCCGGATTATCCTCGATGACGAGCAATCGTTTGGTGGCGGGACCGACAATCATGATCAGCGAAGATGCAGCATTGTTGCCGGGTTGTAAACGAAAGGACGCGGTTCATTGAACAGATTTCCGGCGGCCCATTTACAGCAACAGGCCGACGGTGGCGGCGGTCAGGCAACTTGCAAGAGTTCCCGCCGCCATGGCTCGCCAGCCCAGTGCGACGATCTCGGCCCGACGTTCGGGGGCCATGGCGGCAAGGCCGGCGATCAGGATGCCCAGCGAGCCGAAATTGGCGAAGCCGCACAGCCCATAGGTCATGATCAGGCGCGAGCGTTCCGACAGCGCCCCCGGCGGCAGGCGCGACAGTTCCAGATAGGCCAGCAGCTCGTTCAGCACCGTCTTGGTGCCCATCAGCGCGCCGGCGGTCATCATCTCGGCGGCGGGGATGCCCATCAGCCACGCCACCGGCGCCAGCGCCACCCCCATGATCCGCTGCAGCGTCAGCGGCGCCCCGGCGACGTCGGGCAGCAGCCCCAGCCCGCCATTGGCAAGGTGCACCAGGGCCACCAGCACAATCAGCATGGCGATGATGGCGCCCAGCAGGTGCAGGCCGTCCATGGTGCCGCGCACCACCGCGTCCATGCTGCCGCCATAGGCGGTGGGAACCATGGCGCCGCCGCCGGTGCGGGCGTCGTCGGGCACCATCATCCGCGCCACCGTCACCGCCGCCGGCACGCTGACCAGGGTGGCGGTCAGCAGATGGCCGACCGCGTCGGGAATGATGCCGGCCAGGAAGGTGGCGTACAGCACCAGCACGGTGCCGGCGATGGTGGCCATGCCGCCGGTCATCACCACGAACAATTCGCCGCGCGACAGCTTGGACAGATAGGGACGGATCAGCAGCGGCGATTCGATCATGCCCAGGAACGGCATGGCGGCGGCGCTCATGCCGACGGCGCCGCCCAGGCCGAAGCCGCGTTCCAGCAGCATGGCGAAGCCGCGCACCACCAGCGGCAGGATGCGCCAGTGGTACAGCAGCGCCGACAGCGCGCTCATGATCAGCACCAGGGGCAGGGCCTGGAAGGCCAGCACGAAGCCGTTGGCCGGGTCGGCCAGGGCAAAGGGCGCCGGCCCGCCGCCCACATAGCCGAACACGAACGAGGTTCCGGCCAGGGTGGCCGCCTGCAGTGCGTCCACAGCGCGGTTGAGCGCCAGGAACAGCGGCCGCACCATTGGCACCTTCAACAGCAGCGCGGCAATGGCTACCTGCGCGGCGATGCCGGCGGCGACGGTGCGCCAGCGCACCCGGGCACGGGCTTCGGAAAGCAGCAACGCGATGGTCAGCAGGCCGGCGATCCCGGCCGCGCCGTGCAGCAGCGCCGCCACTAGCGTTGCTTCGCCAGCCACTCGTTGACGGTGGGCACCATGGCCTTGCAGGTCAGGGCAAAGGACGCCATCAGCTTGTCCTTTTCCTGGGTCATGTGCAGCATATTGTCGACCACCTTGCGCAGGATGTCCTTGGCGAAGGCGGGATGCCCCAGCACCATGGGCAGGCGGTCGCCGAAGGCGGCGCGCAGCGAGGTGACCAGCACCTCGCTCTTGTCGATGTTCAGGCGCTGGATTTCCGCCAGGCTTTCCGACGAGATGAACGACAGCACGTCGCCGTAGACCTTGGCCACCGGCTTGTCCAACGCGGCCACCACGTTGAAGAAGTCCTTTTCGCGGGCGAAGAAGGCCCACGCCGCGTCGCCCAGCATCTTGCGATAGAATTCGTACATGTCGCGGTTCCATACCGCGACGCCGGCGATGGCCTGGGGACGATGGACCAGGATGTCGGCGAAATCGGGACCGGCGGCGGCCTTGACCTTCTTCAGGATGGCGGGCTCGAACTTGCCGACGGTGGCGATGTCCTGGGGCGTGCGCAGGGCGATGATGTCGTCGCCGATCTCGATGATCTGCTGGTACGACAGATGCTCGCGATAGGCTTCCAGCAGCGGCAATTGCCAGCCGAACGCCAGATAGCGGCCCAGTTCGCGCAGTTTGCGCTCTTCCACCGGGTCGTTGCCGACGCGGGTGACCTCGACCTGCTCGGTCTTCTTGATCAGGCCGAACAGGGCCTTCTTGGTGACGGTTTCGGTGACCGTATGCGCGGTCTTCTGCGCCTCGAACACCTTCTTGGCGCAGGTGCGGACCAGCAATTGCTGGATCTGGTTCAGCGAGACGTTGCAGATCAGCATCTGGTCGTCGTCGCGCACCGGCTGGCCGCCCTTGGCCTTGACGATGTCGTCACAGGCCTCGCGGTTCTGCAGGAACACGGCAACGAAGTGTTCCAACGCGTCGGCGTGGGCGATCAACTCCTGGTAGGTCAGATCCGCATCCACCAGACCGTTCTGCTGAAAGCGCGCCAATACCTTCTTCAAGCCATCAATGATGGCTTTCTTGGTGTCGTTGTCGATGTCCACCGGTGGCGGAAGCGTAGGTACGGCCATGACCCCAGGGCCCCCAAGGGCAATTCTCGAATCCTTATGGTTTACCCGTTCAGCCCCACTGAGGCAACACCGGGCTGTGCGTCGATTGCATCGTCCAGCAGCACCCAGGTCAATTCATGCTTGTTGTGGAACAGGTGAAACAGGCGCGATCCGGGAATGTCGGCAAAGGCGCGCGCGGTGGCGAAATCGGTCTCGCCCTGGAACTTGATCGTGCACAGGAAGTTGCGGACCTGCCCGGTCGCGCGCCAACGCTGCACCAATCCCAGCAGGCGCTCGGGATAGCAGATGATGTCGGAAAACAGCCAGTCAACCGGCCCCACCGAACGCGGGTCCAGGCCGAAGGCGCTTTCCTGGCGGGTGGTGATGTTGGGCAGGGCGGCGATCCTGGGGTCCAGCGGCGCCTTGTCGACGCTGATCACCTTGGCGCCCAGGCCGGCGATCACCCAGCTCCAGCCGCCGGGACAGGCGCCCAGGTCCAGGCACAGCTCGCCCGGTTTCGGGCCAAGCCCCAGCCGGGTGAAGGCATCCCACAGCTTGAGGTAGGCGCGGTTGGGCGGCGTCACCTTGTCCTCGACGAAATGGCATTCGCCGTTGGGGAACGGGCTGTCGCAGCGCGCCGCCGCCAGCAGGGTGAACTCGTCCTCCAGGGTGAACGATCCCAGCGGCGCGGTGGGGGCGGGGGTGCCGAAGGCCAGCGGCTTGGCCGAAACCTTGGGCAGCTTTTCCACCATCAGCGTGGTGCGGCGGTGCAGGCCGGGGGCATAGGGCCACCAGTTGCGCTGGATGGCGCGTAGCGCCCTGGCGCCCTCGCCGATCGAGGCGATGGGAATGCGCACCACGTCGTGCCAGACGTTCTGCGCCCAGGCCGCCGGCCGCGCCGGGCCTTCGCACAGCAGCAGGCGGCCGTGTTCGTGGGCGATGTCGCCCAGTTCGGCGCGCAAATCGGCCTCGAAGCCCTCGGCGGCAAGATAGCCGGTCAGGCCGGTGGGAACGGGGGTGGGCGGCGCGGTGTCGGTCATGGCGCGGGGTATAGCACGAAACCGGGCAGCGGCGTCACCCGCCAGCGTCCTCGTCCTCGGCGGCCTGCTGGGTCTTGCGGCGGTGCATGGTCAGGCCGACCTCGTCCAGGAAGATCTGTTCCTTGCGGTCGGCTTCCTCGCGCTCGCGCTTTTCGCGGTTGGCCTGGGTGACTTCATAGGTCTTCTGTTCGCGGAAGGCCTCGGCCAGTTCGTCGCGCGCCACCTCGATCTGCTGGCGCACGGCGGCCAGCGCCTGGTGCATCAGGTCGCGGCGCTGCATCCAGGCGCGGTGAAAGGCGCCATAGGCGAAGCCCACGCCGGTGGCGTCCTCGGCGGCCAGCTGCTGTTCGTGCAGCAACTGCTCCTCGCCCCGGCGGATTTCCTCGATCACCTCGTCCTCGCGCGCCTGCAGCGCGGTCAGCATGCGGCGCTTTTCGTCCACGTTGAACTTGGACAGGCGGATGAGTGTCTTCAGCCCTTTCGCGGGTTTGGCCATGGCACCGGTCTTTGCGGAAGTGTCGGCGGCGATTTCACCACAACCGGCGCGGCGGCGCATCCCCGCAGCAAGGGTGTGGCCGAAAGCGCGGTCAGATTTCCGCCACGTCCACGCCGACGCTGACCTGATGGTGCCCGCCGCCCAGCACCACGCCGCGCAGGGGGCTGACGTCGTCGTAGTCGCGGCCCCAGGCGACGACGATGTGATCCTCGCCGGCCAGGGTGTCGTTGGTGGGGTCCACGTCCAGCCAGCCCCAGCCGGGCAGGAACACCGACGCCCAGGCATGCGAGGCGTCGGCGCCCACCAGACGCTCCTTGCCCGGTGGCGGCAGGGTGCGGATATAGCCGCTGACGTACCGCGCCGCCAACCCCATGGCGCGCAGGCAGGCGATGGTCATGTGGGCGAAATCCTGGCAGACGCCCCGGCGCTGGGCGAACACCTGGGCCAGCGGCGTGCCCACGGTGGTGGCCTGGGGGTCGAAGGTCAGGTCGGCGTGGATGCGGTGGCACAGGTCCAATACCGCGTCCACCAGTGGGCGGCCGGGGGGAAAGCTGGGCTCGGCATAGGCGCGGGCCTCGGGCAGCATGGGCACCTGATAGGACGGGAACAGGAAATCCAGCGCCGCCTCGGCGCGCGGCGCGGTGCCCTGGGCCAGCTCCGCCGCCACCGTTTCCCACGGCGTGCGGTCCAGTTGCGGCAGCGCCGGCGGCGGCGTGGTTTCCACCTCGAAGCTGGCGTCCACCGTCAGCTTGGTGTGGGCGTCCTGGATGGTGAAGAAGGTGATGGGATTGCCGAAATAATCCAGCTGGCCGTCGTTGCGCACCGCCGGCTGCGGCGTGATGTCCAGCCGGGCCAGCCGGTGGGTCTGGCCGGCGCAGACGCGCGGGCTCAGATGGGCGGCGTGGTGGGACAGCAGCACCGGATCGCCGTAATGATAGGTGGTGACGTGGTGGACGCGGTATTTCATGGCAGGACGTCCATGGATGCCGTCGGCAGGCGCCATTGCGCGTGGGTGAAGTACTGGCGGCTCAGCAGTTCCGACAGCCCCCACAGCCGCGAGCGCAGGGTTTCCAGCAGCCGCTCGGCGTCGTGATAGCCGCCGTCGTGGTCGAAGGTCGCCAGCACCGGAATCTCCAGCGTGCGGGTGATGCCGCACAGCACGGTCATCTGCCGTTGTTCGGGCCGCAGGAAGCCGTCGCCGCCGGCCTGGGCCGCCAGCCGGTTCATGTGGTCTTCCAGGGCGTCGAGCTGGAACGCCAGCGAACGCGGATTGCTGTCGTCGGACAGCAGCAGGTCCATGACGCCGGCCACACGTGGCGCCGCCAGATAGCGCGAGCGGTAGGTCATGGTGCTGTCCGAGATTTCCAGCAACAGGTCCAGCGGCACGTCGTGCTCGGTCTCGGCGCCGGTCAGGGCGCCGGCGAAGGTGTCGACGATGGTGATGGCGCGTTCCACCCGGCGGCCGGTGTCCAGGAACAGCCACAGCGGCCCGCGCGTCATGTTTTCCATGGCCAGTCCGGCCACCGCTTCGCCGG
>DATGXU010000301.1:0-4673 GCA_035298685.1 Magnetospirillum sp.
GGTGGGGTCCAGCGTCGCCAACACCTGCCCGGCGGTCACGCGCTCGCCCGGCTTGACCCGCAGTTCGCGCAGAACCGATCGTTCCAGCGGCATCAGCGTGATCGGCGGCGCGGTGGTGGCCAGCCGGCCGGTTCCGCGCACGACGATGTCCACCTGGCCGATGATGGCCGCCAACAGCGAGACCGTCATGAACGCGGCGACCATCCACTGGGTGCGCTGCATGGACCGCGGCGGCGGTTCCTCGACGATGGCGTCCAGCGGTGGCAGATAGGCCACGGCTTCCGATGGAATGGCGGCCTTGCGCTCTTCTGCGTTCAGCCGATCCTGGATGTGCTGTGTCAGTTTGTTGAACGGAGACAGCATGCGGTTGATCGAGAATGTCATCGGGCGTAATGAGTCTGCTGTTGCCACAGGTGGCGATAGACGGCGCAACGCTCGAGCAGCACCGCATGGGGGGCGACGTCGATCACCCGTCCCTGTTCCAGGACGATGATCGAATCGGCGCCCATCAGCGACGACAGCCGGTGCGAAACGATAATGGTGGTGCGGCCTTGGGCGATGGCGCCCAGGTTCTTCTGCACGATGGCTTCGGACTCGGGGTCCAGCGCGCTGGTGGCTTCGTCGAAGATCAGCAGCTTGGGCCGGGTCAGCAGCGCGCGGGCGATGGCCAGACGCTGACGTTGGCCGCCCGAGAAGTTCGAGCCGTTTTCCTCGATCATGGTGTCGTAGGACATCGGCAGGCGGTCGATGAATTCCTCGGCGCCGGCCAGGCGCGCGGCCTCGATCACCTGGGTCAGCGGGGCGTCGGGCACGGCGGCGGCGATATTCTCGCGCACCGTGCCACGGAACAGGAAGTTGTCCTGCAGCACCACGCCGATGCTGCGCCGCAGGTGGTTGAGGTCCATCTGGCGGATATCGACGCCGTCAAAGCGGACCAGACCCTGTTGCGCGGTGTCGATGCCCTGGACCAGACGGGTAAGCGTGGTCTTGCCCGAACCCGAGCGGCCGACCACGCCGATCATCTGGCCCTTGGCGATCTTGAAGCTGACCCGATCCAGCGCCGGCACCGCCGAACCCGGATAGGTGAAGGTGATGTTGTCGAATTCCACGGCACCGGTCAGCGGCGGGCGGACGCCGCCGGCACCGGGCTTGCGCTCGGGCGGGTGGTTCATCACCTGGCCCAGCATGGCCACCGACAGGGCGGCTTCCTGGTATTCGTTGATCAGCGACACGATCTGCACCAGCGGGCCGGTCACCCGGCCCGACAGCATCTGAAAGGCGACCAGCGCACCCACCGACAGGCTGCCGTCGAAGACGTCGGTGGCGCCCAGGCCGATGACGGCGACCAGCATCAGGCGCTCGGTCGCGTGGGTCATCACGTTGGCCCAGGCCGACATGCGGCCGACGCTGGCCTGCTGGGTGATGCTTTGCGCGATGCGGGCTTCCCAGGTGCGGCGGCGCACCGGTTCCAGCGCCAGCGACTTGACCGTGCGCATGCCGTGGACGGTTTCCACCAGGTGGGCCTGACGCTCGCCCTCGGCGCGATACAGTTCCTGCAGCCGCTGGCGGAAGGTGGGCACCAGCACGGCGATCAGCATGGCGATCACCAGCGAGAAGCCCAGCACCACCGCCGTCAGCTTGGCGCTGTAGAACAGCAGAACGACGATCAGCACCGGCAGCGCGGCGGCATCCAGCAGGGTCTGGAACAGGCGCCCGGTCAGGAACTGACGCACTTTTTCCGTCTGCTGCAGGTGCTTGGCCAAGACGCCAGCGGTGGTCCGCTCGAAGAACTGCATGGGCAGCGAGACCAGATGGGCGAACACCCGCGCCGCCAGCCGCGCGTCCACCTTGTTGGTGACGAACAGCAGCAGATATTGGCGGCCCAGGCTGAAAATGGCCTCGAACAGCACCGCCACCAGGAACGCGCCGACCACCACCAGCAGGGTCTGGGTGGCGTGGTGGGTGATGACCTTGTCGATGATGATCTGGAACAACAGCGGCGTGCTGAAGGCGATCAGGTGCATCATCAGCGCGGCCAGACCGATGTCGCGCAGCAGGCGCCTGTGCTTCAGCAGTTCGGGCAGGAACCAGCGCAGGCCGAACGGCTGGTTTTCGTCGGTCAGCGCATAGGCGCGCTTCAGCAGGATCAGCGTGCCGCCCCAGGCGGTGCAGAACTGCTGCTGGCTCAGCAGCAGGATGCCGGCCTGCTCGGTCAGCGGATCAAGGACCAGCAGGTGAGGCACCCCACCTTCTCCGGGGGCGACGCCCACCACAATGACGCAGTTGCCGTTGTTCAGCCGCACCATCTGCGGGAACGCCCGGCCCAGGTTCAGCAGGTCCTGCCATGATCGGTTTTCCAGCCGCTTGACCTGCAGACCGATCTCACACGCCTTGCGCATGATGTCTTCGGTTTCCATGGTCTGCTGGGGGACTTCCCTGGACGCGTCGTCGGACCAGTCCAGTCCGTGGTGACGTGCGATCAGGGCAAGGCAGCGAAGGGCCGTCTGGCCGGATGAAAGAGGAGGAGCGGCAACGGTCACGGTAGCTAACTCGACAATGCGGACGGACCGCGGGAAATGACGGCGGGAGCGGTGGCTCCCATCGAATGGCGCGACGGCGGCGCCGTGAGCGGAGGGGCGGTTGCCCCTATCCCCATGGCGACGCCGAGATCAATACCAGCAGCGCGCTGCCCAGGCCGCAATTTTAAGGGGTGCGGTTGGCGCGAAGCAGTTTCTATCGGTAACATCGGTTGCAAGGAAAGGCAATCAACCGCTGTTGGGACGCGGCTCTGCGGCCGGCTGCCAGCCGCGCCGCCACGGGGCGAAGTGCCGATTCGGAATTCCGAAGTGACAGCCACTTTGTTCCCCCATTCGAGGACCGGCCGCAGGTCCTCGTTCTCCCCGATTTCGCCACGGCGACCCCATCGCCTTTGCGTGCCCCGACAATACCCATTGGCGCGGCGCAACGATAGGGAAGATTCCGTGGACGGAGACGCGGCGCTACCCTGCTGAAAATGCAGAACGACCCCACATTTCTGCGGGGTCGTCTGTACGGTCATCAGTTGGCGACGATGACGAAGTCGCTGGTGGTCAGCGTCGGATTTCCCGTCAAATGAGCGAGAACCGACGTGGCTCCCGCCGCGCTGTGGTAGCTGAGCGTGCCGTTGGACTGATTGTAGATCAGGCAAGCCGACGAGGGGATCGGATCGCCGCTGTCCAACAGCTTGTTGGTGGGCAGCGCGGCTACGGCAAAGCCGAAATTGGCGCTTACCAGCTGGATTTTGTCGACGCCGTGGGTGAAGTCCGCGATGGTGTCGCCGCCCTGGTTCGCATAGCGGAAACGGAAGACGTCGTTGCCGCCGTCGCCACGCAGGTCATCCACGCCGGCACCGCCGTCGATGGTGTCGTTGCCGCTGTTTCCTTGGATCGAGTTGCTTGTCGCGCTGCCGATCAGGATGTCGTTGTCGTAGCTGCCGCTGATGTTGCCGATGCCCGACAGGGTGTCGGTGGTGCCGAACTCGTCGATACCCTTGCCGGCCACCAGGGTGGCGCCGCCGATGACGTAGTCGGTGCTGCCGATGTTGACGCGGGCGCCCTGGGTGCCCTCCCAAAAACCGACCGTGGCGTTGCCGGTACCGACGATGATGTCGTTGCCCTTGCCGCCGCGCAGGAACGCGCCGTTGCCGCCCACCAGCACGTCGTTGAACTGCGAGCCGCTGACGCCGTCGATTTGGGTCAGGCGGTCGGTGGTGCCCCAGCCATCCTTGCCGGTCGAGGCGGCGATGGTCACGCCGTTGCCGGAATAGGCCGACGTGCGCAGGTTGACCAGCACCCGGGCCGGATCGTCGTCGTACTTGACGATCTCGCCGCAATTGTTGGTGGAGCCGGTGATGATGTCGTTGCCGCGCCCACCGGTGAAGTTCAGGTTCGAGGTGTTGCCCGCGCCGAAGGTCAGGCGGTCGTCGAACGCGCTGCCATGCACGGACTCGATGTTGACCAAGGTGTCGGTGGAGCCGAACCCGTCGCTGGCGGTGCCCGATCCGTTGGTCAAGGTCACCGTGATGCCGGACGGAGAATTGAAGTAGTCGGCGGTATCCCACGAGTTACCGCCGTTGAGCAGGTCACTGCCGGCGAAGCCGTTGAGCCAGTCGTTGCCCACCTGGCCGTAAAGCTTGTCGTTGCCGAATCCGCCATACAGGTCGTCGTCGTAATCGACGCCGTTCACCGGGGTGATCGCGCCATTGTTGAAGACGTCGCCATACAGCACGTCGGCGCCGGCGTTGCCGAAGATTTCGTCGTAGCCGGCGCCGCCGGTCAGGGTGTCGTTGGCGCTGCCGCCGGCCACGATGTCGTCGCCGCCCAGGGCATTCTTGACGGAGATGCCCTGGTTGGTGCTGACCAGCAGGTCCTGCCCGTTGGTGGCCGTGCCGGTCCAGGTGAAGGTGTCGGTTTCATTGCCCCACACGGGGTCGATGAAACGGAACGTCAGCTTTTCCACGGCCGAGTCGCTGACGAACTGGTCCTCGATGGTGACCGAGGTGCCGTTGTCGAAGGCGATGACCAGATCGTCGGTGGTGCCGAAGCGCGCGATGGAGAGGACGTTGTCATCTTCCGTCACCGTCACCATCAAGGTGTCGGCGGTGAAGTCGCCGGTGTCACGGATGATGTCGTTCC
>DATGXU010000302.1:0-13907 GCA_035298685.1 Magnetospirillum sp.
AGCTTGTCCGCCATTTCGTCCTGGCGCAGTCGGGCCTGGGCGGCGCTGGCCACGTTCATCTCGACCAATTTGCGCAGATCGTCGGCCAGGGCGGTGAACACCTGGCGGCCTTCCCCGCGTGCCAGCGCGAACGCCTCCTCGTTGGCGTTGCGCCGCGACAAGTCCAACATCCTGTCGCTGAGCGACAGATAGCGCCGCAGGGCCGCCGAGAATTCATTGTAGACCGCGCGCGCCTCGGGCGAGGCGATCAGCCGTTCGTAGGTCCGTTGGGCCTCGGCCAGCGAGGCGCGGTATTGGACGATGCGGCGATCCATGTCGGCCATGTCGGCGTCGCTGGTGGACAGGACATGGGTCAACTCGAAACGGCGATGCTGCAGCACCTGCTTTTCCAGCTCGTCCGCCGCCATGACGCTGGGCAGCCACCGGCCGCCCACCTCGTCAGCGGCTTCGTCCATGGCGTTGACCAGAACCAGGGAGACCGCCGAGGTAATACAGAACACCAGCAGCAGGGCGCCGAACGCCGCCAGCAGCTTGTGAGAAAGCTTCAGATTGTCGAGCGCGCGCATACGTCTACCCCTTGGGCGGATGAGTCAGACCGAGGCGGCGTCCCCATACGCGCACCCTCTCCAATACCATAGCTATATGGCCCTTCGGATTGGGGATATCAACTACTTATAAAAGCGATAGGCGTTACTGCACGATAATCTAATTAAAAAGAAAAAACCCGGCCACGAAGGCCGGGTTATTGTAACCACAAGATGAACGGCTTGTGACGGTTCATCCGTCAACGCGCACGATCACTTCGACGCGGCTGATGCTGAAGCCCTCGGGCGCATCGGGGATCTTGGTCAGACCCACCATCTCGGCCGGGATGTCGCACAGCTTGCCGCTTTTCTCGAAGAAGAAATGATGGTGATCCGAGGTGTTGGTGTCGAAATAGGACCGCCCCGCATCGACCACGATTTCACGCAACAGGCCGGCGTCGGTGAACTGGTGCAGCGTGTTGTAAACGGTGGCCAGCGACACCCGGATGTTGGCGGCCAGCGCCTCGGAATGCAGCTGTTCCGCCGAAATATGGCGGTCGCAGCCGTCGAACAACAGGCGGGCCAGGGCAAGCCGTTGACGGGTGGGGCGCAAGCCGGCCGAACGCAGACGATCGAGGGCTTGGCTATAAGGGCGCACTGTAACCATGGGCATGATGTGGGCCGACCCCATCCAGATTTAAAGAGTGTATTCTCGCCTCGGCCAGAGGCATTTAATAAGCATTTACTTTCACCTTCGCCGCCCCCATCGGTCAAGCGCCTAATGACGGCCCGTGGGAATGGGCGTGCACGTGGTGGCCGCCGTGGCGGTTCAGAACCTCGATGGCGCGGGCCTCGCACTGCGGATCGCCGGTGACCCGCACCCACAGCAGGATGCCGCCCTGGTCGAGCTGGTGCTGGAAGTCCCGCGCCAGCCGCTGATCGAACAGCCGCCCCAGACCGGCCCCTACCCCGGCCCCCGCGCCGGCACCGATCAGGGCGGCGCCGATGGCCGCCGCCGCCGCGCCGCCGGTGGCGAACGTCAGCCCCAACGCGGTGACGGCGCCGAAATATCCCAGCACCGAGGCCAGGGCGCCGCGCCCTTCCATGCGGCTTTCGGGCTCGACCCAGGCCCGGCGGGGCAGATCGGGGCTGTCGATGGCGGCAACGGAGTCTTCCAACCGGTGACCCAGCCGCTCGCGCACCACCTTTTCCCGCGCCAGCACCGAAAGATCGCCATGGTCGAAGCCGTGGGTCAGCAGGTCCTGCACCGCCGCCTCAAGGGCGTGGGCGTCCGAGAACAGGGCGACCACCTCGCGCACCTGGAGGGATTGCAGGGGATTGGCGTCGGGCATGGCGGGCCTCCATGACAATGATGGCCCTGATATGGGAGAGGCCGGGCAGGCCCAGGAAGGGCCTCGCCACAAACGAAAAGGGGCGCCGCCCGGGCGCCCCTTCGTCGGTCAGCCGCCGACGGCGATGCGTTCCACCAACTGCTTCACCGTGGGGATGAAGCCGCCGGCATAGAACGGGTCGCTGGCGAAGCGGAAGGCGTTGTGGCCGGCGAACATCAGCTCGTTTTCCACGTCGCCGCCATGGCCGATGTTCTGCAGGGTCTTCTGAATGCAGAAGCTGCGCGGATCGGCCTTCTTGCCGGTGGTGCCGGTCTCGTTCTGCGCCCAGTTCGAGAACACGCACTGCGACAGACAGCCCATGCAATCGACCTGGTCGCGGCGGATTTCCTCGGCCTTGTCGGGAGCGACGAACACCAGGGTGTTGTCGGGGCTGCGCAGCGCCTCGGTGAAGCCCTGGGCCATCCAGCCCAGTGCCAGCTCGCGATCATGCGGGGTCACCCAGACGATGCGCTTGCGGGCGCCGATGGGCAGCTCGGCCACATGGTCGCCGACATTCTCGCCCGAATAGGCAATCTGGCGATGCGAGCGTTCCACCAGTTCGTTGATGAAGCCGTTCTTGACCGCCGACGAATAGAAGCCGGTGGGGCTGAAGCGATGCAGCAGCACGTCGCCCGGCTGCAGGGTCAGCAGGCGGGTCTTCCACGCGTCGGAGATCGGGCTTTCCCGGGTCAGCAGCGGACGGGTGCCGAACTGGAAGGCGACGGCGCCCAGTTCCGGGTTGCCGATCCAGTCGGCCCATTCCGCCAGCGCCCACACGCCGCCGGCCATGAACACCGGCACGGTGTCGGCCACGCCGCATTCGCGCATGGTCTTGCGCAGTTCGGCCACGCGGCCATAGGGCGGTTCGGGCTTTTCCGGGTTTTCCGAATTGGACAGGCCGTTATGGCCGCCAGCCAGCCACGGGTCCTCGTAGACCACGCCGCCCAGCAGCGCGCCGTGCTTGTGGAACGAACGCTTCCACAGGGCGCGGAAGGCACGCGCCGACGACACGATGGGGTAGTAGTAGACGCCGTGCTTGGCGGCGATCTCGGCCACCTTGTAGGGCATGCCGGCGCCGCAGGTGACGCCGTGGATCAGGCCCTTGGCCCCGGCCAGGGCGCCTTCCAGGATTTCCTCGGCCCCGCCCATTTCCCACAGCACGTTCATGTGCATGCGGCCCTGGCCGCCGGACAGGTCGTGGGCGATGCGGGCCTGGGCGATGGCGCCCTTGATGCCGAAGGCGATCAGCTCGTGGTGGCGTTCGGTGCGGGTCTTGCCATGGTAGACCATGGGGATCAGCTTGCCGTTCTCGTCATAGGTGTCGGCGTTGACGCCCGAGAACGTGCCGACGCCGCCGGCAGCCGCCCAGGCACCCGAGCTTTCGCCGTTGGAAACGTTGATGCCCTTGCCGCCCTCGACGACGGGCAGGACCTCGCGACCGGAAATGACGATGGGGTCGAGCTTCATGTAAGTACCATTCACTCCGAAAATGGGCGGCGCCGAACTGAGACTTGTCGACAGCGGGCACATATATAGAGCCTTGGCGCCGTTGACCACACCCGCGGTTAAAAAAACGTGACATTTCACAATAGGCGGTCTGGCGCGTCGCAAAACACGGTCGCCACGCCGCGCCCCCACAACCGGCGGGCGCGGCCGGGGCGATTGACGGTGTAGGCCAGAACGGCCACGCCGGCCCGGGTGATTTCCGCCACCAGCCCGGCCGGCAGGGTCCGATGGTGGGCGGCCAGCGCCACGCACTCGAAGTGCCGGATCAATTGGGGCCAGCGCGCGGGCACCCGTTCCACCAGCAGCGAGCGGGGCCATGCCGGCATCACCTCGCGCGCCGCCGCCAGCGCCTGGGCGTCGAAGCTGGAAATCAGCGGCGGCGGGCCGTCCCACCCGGCGCGGGCCACCGCCAGGGCCGCCTGCGCGGTGGCGGCGCCGGTGCCCCGGTCGGGCTTGATCTCGATGTTCACCGCCATGCCCCGCTGGCGGCACAGCCCCAGCACCTCGGCCAGGGTGGGCACGGTCTCGCCCGCGCCCGCATCCAGCCGCTTGAGCTGGTCGAGCGTCATCCCGCCGACCCGGCCGCGACCGTTGGTGCAGCGGTCCACCGTATCGTCGTGGAACACCACCGGCACGCCGTCGGCGGTCAGGCGCACGTCGAATTCCACCATGGCGCAGCCCAGCTCGGCGGCCTTGGCGAACGAGGCCAGGGTGTTTTCCGGCGCATGGGCGCAGGCGCCGCGATGGCCGATGACGCGCGGCAGGCTCAGCATGGGGCGAACGGGTCCTCGGGCGGCGGCGGGTCCTCTTCGCGATAGAGCGCCTGGGCCTCGGGCGCCGGCCCGCGCCGTTCGCCCAAGGCCAGCACCGTCACCCGCCGGCGGCGCTTGCCGGTGGGAAACACCACTTCGTCGCCCACCCGCAACGCGGCCGAGGTCTTCACCACCACCGCGCCGTTCACCGACACCTCGCCCGCTTCCACCACCGAGGCGGCAAGCGAGCGGGTTTTGAAGAAGCGCGCGAACCATAACCACTTGTCGATGCGCAAACCGGCAGCCATGGCCTATCCGTCACCTGATGGACCCGCCCCATAGGCTGCAACCGAAGCCGCCCTGAAATCAATGTCGAAGCCGGCGCGGTCTCTTCCCCTCGGGCGCGCTTCGTCGGATACTGCCCCCTCCCCGACTCCGGCAAGGCAACCCGCCATGATCCGTCCGCTGACCCTTGCAGGCGCCGCCGCGCTGCTGTTCGCCCTGGCCGCGCCCGCTGCCGCCGAGGAAGCGCGCGTCACCTTCCTGCATTTCAACGACGTCTACGAATTCTCGCCCGGCCCGGAAAGCGGAGGTCTGGGCGCGGTGAAGACGGTGGTGGAACGCGAGCGGGCCAGCCATCCGGGTGCGCTGCTGACCTTTGGCGGCGATCTGCTGTCGCCGTCGGTGGCGTCGAACCTGACCAAGGGCGCCCACATGGTCGATCTGCTGAACCGGCTGCAGCCGGTGGCGGCGGTGCTGGGCAACCACGAATTCGATTTCGGCGCCCAGGCGTTGCGGACCCGCATGGGGGAAAGCCGTTTTTCCTGGCTGGTCACCAACGTCAGCGAGCGCGACGGCACGCCCTTCGGCAAGGGCCCGCGCCTGCTGATGGTCGAAAGCAACGGCATCAAGGTCGGCCTGTTCGCCCTGCTGACCGCCGAGACCACCAACCTGTCGTCGGGCGGGCGCGAAGCCGCTTTTCAGTCCGAGCTGGACACCGCCCGCGCCGCCGTGGCCACCTTGCGCCGCGACGGCGCCGAGGTGGTGGTGGCGCTGACCCATCTGGAC
The DNA here is from genome assembly GCA_035298685.1 of Magnetospirillum sp. Classification (GTDB taxonomy): domain Bacteria; phylum Pseudomonadota; class Alphaproteobacteria; order Rhodospirillales; family Magnetospirillaceae; genus Magnetospirillum. The sequence continues at coordinate 5,242 of DATGXU010000302.1, forward strand.
CTGGGCCAGGACCTGGCGCTGGCGCGCGAGGTCAAGGGCATCGATCTGGTGCTGGGCGGTCACGACCACAACGCCGCCACCATCGAGGAAGGCGGCGTTCCCGTGGTCAAGGCCGGGCATGACGGCGTGTATGTGGCGGCGGTGGATCTGGCGGTGGACCGCGCCGCTTCCGGCGGCGGCCCCGCCAAGGTGCGGCTGGCGGGCTGGCGGCTGATCGGCACCAAGGGCGAACCCCAGGCCGCCGACATGGTCGAACCGGTCAGGCAGTACGCCGACGAGGTGAACGCCGCCCTGGGCAAGCCGCTGGCGACGCTGGCAAGCCCCTTGGACAGCCGCGAGGAGATGGTGCGCGGCGGCGAGGCCGCCATGGGCAACTTCGTCGCCGATTCCCTGCGCGCGGCGCTGGCGGCGGACGTGGCGCTGATCAATGGCGGCGGCCTGCGCGGCAACCGCGCCTATGATGCCGGTTCGGTGCTCACCCGCGCCGACCTGCTGCGCGAGATGCCGTTCGGCAACACGGTGATGATGCTGGATCTCAGCGGCGCCGACCTGCTGGCCGCGCTGGAACACGGCGTGTCGAAAGCCCCGGCGTTGTCGGGCCGCTTCCCGCAGGTGTCGGGCCTGGCCTTCGCCTATGCCCCCAAGGCCGCCGCCGGCCGGCGGGTCAGCGCGGTTACCGTCGCCGGCAAGCCGCTCAACCCGGCCGGGCGTTACCGCGTCGCCACCACCGATTATCTGGCCGATGGCGGCGACGGCTATGCCATGTTGAAGCACGGCCGCGTGCTGATCGACCGCAACGCCGCCCCGCTGTTCGCCACCGTGGTCATGGAACAGGCCGAACGCCAGGGTACCATCGCGGCCAAAATGGACGGACGTATCCGCGTGGCGAAATAACGGGCCGCCAGGGGCAGGGTCCGGGCCTGAGCGCAAACGGTTCTAACAGGGTGCGGAAAAACTCTCCCTTGGGAACCGATTGCCCCTCTCGTCATGGCCGTGCTTGACACGGCCATCCACGCGGGTCCGCATGAATACCGTTTGAAAACAAGGATATAGGCGACAGCACGTGGATGCGCGGGTCAAGCCCGCGCATGACGAAAATGAGGAAGAGAGCCTCGGAACGGCGCTTTTCCGCAGTCTGCTACACGATCGGGCGGAAGGCCAGGAAGGTCATGTCGTCGCGGCGGCGTTCGTTGCCGCGCCAATCGGCAAGCCGCTGGAACAGCACGTCCATCTGGTCGTGCAGCGGTCGGTCGCCCACCTCGGCCAGCACCTGCTGCAGGCGGCGGCGGCCGAACAGCTGGCGGATTTCGCTGCCCACCTGATCGGTGACGCCGTCGGTGAACAGGTAATAGGCGCTGCCCTTGGCGAAGGGAAGCTCGCGGGCGGTGAAGCGGAAATCCTCGGGGCTGTCCAGATAGCCCAGGCTCATGCGGTCGCCCCGCAGCAGACGGAAGGCGCCGTCTTCGTGCACCAGCAGCGGCAGGTTGGCGCCAGCATAGGTGATGATGCCGCGGTCGCGGTCGACCACGCAGATGCCGGCGTCCAGGCCGTCGTTGGACACCGCGCTGTCGCGGTCCTGGCGCAACGCCGACTTCACCAGCCGGTTCAGCTGAGTCAGCATCTCGGCGGGGTCGTCGTGGCCGTGGTGATGCAGGATGCGGCTGAAGCTGGAGGCCACCACGGCGGTCATGAAGGCGCCGGGCACGCCGTGGCCGGTGCAGTCCATGACGGCGATGACGCCCTTGGACCCGAACGAGCCGGCCCAGTAATAGTCGCCGCCGACGATGTCCAGCGGCTGCCAGCCCACCGCCAGTTCGTCCACCAGTCCCGACAGCGCGCCCTGGTCGGGCAGCAGCGCGGTCTGGATGCGGCTGGCGTAACGGATGCCGTCGTTGATGTAGCGGCTGGCCTTTTCCAACTCGGCATTGGCCATGTTCAGCTGGGCCAGGGCACGCTCCACCCCTTCCTTCTCGCGCGCCAGTTCGTTGGTGCGCTCGGCGACGCGGTGTTCCAGGTCGCGGGCCAGGGCGGCCAGTTCGGCCTCGGCCTTGTCGCGGCCGTCCAGCCCGTCCTGGCTTTCGCGCAACATGGAATTCATGGTGCTGACCAGCACGCCCAGTTCGTCGCGGTCATGCTTGGCCGGCAACTGGATCAGGAAGGCGCCGGGGCGGGCGGGATCGACCTTGGCGATGGCGGCGGTGATCCGCAGCAGCGGCTTGGTGATCATGGCGTAGAACACCGCCACCACCAGCACGCACAACACCACGGCGCGGGCGGCGCCCGACCACATGGCCTGCAGCACGCGTTCAAGCCAGGTGTTCATCAGCCGGCCGGGGTCAAGCCGCAGCTCGAGCTGGCCGACCGCCGACGAGGTGCCGTCGGGCGCCCGGGTGACCAGCGGCAGAGAATAGGCTGAAATGTCGCTGAACAGCCGCTCGGCCACGGCGGGCAGCAGCGTCGGCACCGCCGGCCGCTGATCGCCGCCCAGGCGGGTGCCGTAATTGTCGATCAGCGACACCGACGCCACCGAGTCGTCCTCGAACAACCCCCGCACCACCTCGCCCGCCAGCTCGGCGGACAGCTGATAGGCGGCTTCCTCGGCCAGGCCGCGCACCAGCTGAAGATTGGCGGTATAGGCGTGGCGGACCTGCGCATGCATGGCACGGTAGTCGGCCAGCAATTCATAGGCCGACGAAAACAGCCCCAGCGCCATGGCGATGGCCAGGGTGGCAAAGGCCTGCTTGAACGACAATCCGTCGAGCATCCGCACTTGCGAACTGCCGCTTGGGCGCGATGGAGCAAGCGGAGGCCTGGCCTGGTGCACGTCCTGGGACATCCCTACAAACTGGAGGCTTGCATAGGCGGGGGGACACCTCTGCGAAAAGTATTGTGTGGAAGTTGCGCCGGCCCGTCCAGCCCCGACATGCCCAGCCGTGACATTTTGTCACATGCCGCACAGATATGCGGGTGGCGGCGGCGACCGAGTCCACATCTCCTTATCGCGGGGTTGATGCGGGCGCAGGAAAGGTTTACCTCCCTAATCAGCACTTACTTAGAGGGGTATACAGTTGGAGCCGGGCGACAACGTCATTGATCTCGCCAAGGAGCGTCGCCGCAGGGGGCCACGCTTCGACGGTGGGCTCATGGACATCCTCGAGGTCAGCCGCGACCTCGTCTGTCTGTGCCGGCAGGGCGCCATCACCGCCATCAACGGCGCCGGCGCCCGCATGCTGGGGGCCAGCACCACCGAGGAACTGGTGGGCCGGCGCATGGACGAATTCCTGGTGCCCGAATACGGCAGCATGCTCAAACTGTTCCTGTCGGGGATGGCCAGCGAGGACAAGGCCATTCCCACCCGCATCCTGGCGCTGGACAAATCGGTCAAGGCGGTCGAGATGCAGACCTTCCGCGCCCGCGAAATCGCCCCCGACGCCACCGTGGTGGTCTGTCGCGAAATGGGCGCCGAGGTCGAGGCGGCGGTGCGCCTGCGCGAATACGACATGGGCTTCCGCCTGCTGGTGGACAACGCGCTGAACATGGTGGTGCATGTTCAGGACGGCGTGATCCGCTATGTCAACCGCGCCTGCGTGGCCCTGCTGGGCGCCGACAGCCCAGAAAAGATGATGGGGCGCAAGCTGACCGACGTGCTGGACGCCCAAGGCGCCGTGCTGATCGAAGGCGACGGGCTGCGCGCCCTGGCCGAAAGCGGCGTGCCGGTGCCGCTGTCGCTGCATGGCGCCGATGGCGCGCCGGTGGCGGTGCTGGCCCGTGTCACCCTGGTGCCGTCGTCCCAGGGCCTGGAAGTGATGATCGAGGCCGCGCCCGCCGCCTGCTGACGGCGCGCCCCTTTTTCTTGCCCCTTGCCACGGCCGCCGCTTCGCCCGTTAATGGTGTACGGTGGATGGGGGAAAGGGGGACGCAGTGCACGTCACCACGAAAACGACGACGAAACAGTTCTGGACCAGGCGCCGCCGGATTTGGGCGGGCGGCTCGGCCGTCGCCGTCGTCCTGCTGGGCGTTGCCGGCCAATGGCTGCCCGACTGGGGCCTGCGCTACGGTCTGATGCGGTCGCTGCGCGATCTGGGCTGGCCGCTGGTCAGCGTTTCGGCCGCCGACATGTCGCTGTTCAACGGCGCCATCGTGGTGCGGCAGGTGCAGGCGGGCGAAGACCTGGGCAAGATGCTGGGCATCGACGGCCTGGACATGACCTTCCGCTGGAAGCCGCTGTTCTCGCGCCGCATCTCGCTCGAACGCCTGGATCTGGCCGGCGTCAACGTGGACGTTCGCCGCCAGGGCGCCAATTTCGAGATCAACGGCCTGCCGCTGGCGGTCACCGGCGGCAGCAGCGACGGCACCAGCTGGACCTACGACATCACCTCGCTGACCCTGACCGGCAGCCGCATCCGCTTCACCGACGGCGCCACCGCCGCCAATGTCGAGGTCGAGCGGCTGGAAGTGCAGGACCTCAAGAGTTGGGAGCCGGCGCTGCCGGTGCGCTATCACCTGATCGGCCGTCTGAACGGCGCCCGCATCGACTTGCAGGGCAGCGCCACCCCGTTCGCCGCCAGCCCCGGCTACGATCTGCGTCTGAACCTGTCGGGTTTGGATCTGGCGGCGGTGGCCGAAGCCGCCCGCGCCGCCGGGGCAGGCCAGCCCGCCGGCCGGCTGACCGCCGATGTTTCCGTTCACGGTGCCATGGGGGCGCCGGCGACGGTGTCGGGCCGCGTGGCGCTGGACGGCGGCTCGTGGGCCAACGGCACCACCAAAGTGGCTGCCGCCCAACTGGCGCTGGCGCTGGACAGCCTGCGCTGGGACGCCGGCAAGCTCAGCATGGCCGGCACCGCCACCGCCGCCGACCTCAAGGTCGAGGATGGCGGCGTCGGCGTGAGTGTCGCCGCGGCGCAGTTGGCCGCCCGCTCGGCGGCGTGGGATGGCAAGACCGCCCGCCTGTCGTGGGAAGGCACCCTGCACGCCGACCGCCACGTGGTGGCGGCGAACGACATCCGCATCGAACACGGCAGCCTGGATTGGCGCGGCACCTCGCGCTTCGACTTCTCGGCCCAGGCGCAATCCTTCGTGCATGCCGAAGGGCGGGCCGAGACCGGCGACGTCCGGATCGGCGTGGGCGAGATGGAAATCACCGCCCAACGCCTGACCACCGAGGGCGTGTTCGAACATGCCCGCCCCGACGGCATGCTGCCGCCGCTGGCCGGCCGCATGGATGCCGCCGCCGAACAGGTTTCGGTGCGGCTGCCCGGCGAGGATCTGGTGCACGCCGACAAGCTGGAGGCCCGCGATCTGCGCCTGGCCCCCGGTTCCGCCGCCACCCTGGCGCGGCTGGAGGCGCGCGCCGTCGCCGCGCTGGCCCGCACCGGCAAGGGCGCTTTTCCCTGGCGGTTCGAAGCCCGTCAGGCGGTGGTCGAGCGCGCGGCCGTCACCGCCGACGGCGCCGCCACATTGGCCGGCCTGCAGTTGAATGGCGCCGTTGGACGGGTGACCCGCACCAAGACCGGCTTCCTGGGCCTGCCCGACGGTGACGGCGCCAAGAAGGATGGCGCGTTGCCGCGTGTGGCGCTGGGCCGCCTGCGTCTGGGCGGCGACAGCCGTGTCGAATTCGAGGATCGCAGCCTGGCCGAACCGGTGCGGTTGCGGATCGAGGGGCTGGACGTCACCCTGTCCGACCTGGACACCGCCAGGCCCGACCGCGATTCGCCCTTCACCGCCAAGGCCCGCATCGGCACCGCCCGCCTGTCGGCGCAGGGGCGGGGTCGCCCGTTCGCCGACACGCCCGGCGGCGACGTGAAAGCCGAAATCCACGCGCTGGATCTGCCGCCGCTGTCGCCCTATGCCGCCAACAGCCTGGGCGTGCATCTGCAGACCGGGCAACTGGACGCCGACGTGTCGCTGTCGGCCATCCAGGGCAAGCTGGACGGCGGTCTGACGCTGACCCTGTCGGAACTGTTCATCGCCCAGCCCGATCCCAACGCGCCCATCGCCAAAAGCGCCGACATGCCGGTGGAAACCGTGCTGGATCTGCTGCGCGACTCGGAAAACCGCATTCACCTGACCATTCCGGTGCGCGGCGACCTGGCCAATCCCGATTTCGACATCAGCGACGCCGTCGGCCAGGCAGTGGGCGGCGCCCTCAAGGCCACGGTGTTCACCACCCTCAAGGTTGCGTTCCCCTTGGCGGGCCTGATCTCGCTGGTGATCGAGGAGGGCGAGAACCAGCGTCTTGGCCTCGAGCCGCTGGCCTTTGCCCCGGGCACCGACGTGCTGGGGACGTCCGAGCGCGAACGTCTGGGTTCGGTTGCCGGGCTGATGACCGAGCGTCCCGCCCTGCGCCTGACCCTCTGCGGCGTCGCCACCGAGGGCGGCGACGGTCCGGTTCTGGCCGAACGCAAGCGGCAAGAAGACCTGGGCCTGCTGGCCAAGCTGCAGAAGATGGTGGGGGCGGCGCCCAAGCCCGAGACTTTGCCGGTGGACCATGACCAGCTGCTGCAACTGGCCGACGGCCGTGCCCAGGCGGCCAAGGCCTTCCTGGTGGACGAAGCGCGCATCGATCCCGGCCGTCTGTTCACCTGCCGTCCCCGCGTCGAGGTTGAGGCCAAGGCGGCGCCGCGCGTTGATCTGGTGCTGTGACAGATCGGCGCAATAAATAACCGTTTTGGTTGAGCCGTCCAAATGTGGGGATTAATGAAGGTGTGATCAACGGTCTATAAAAGACCAGAACATCTCTAACCGGAACTTGATTCTACCTTGATCCCCATACTGCCGGTCTGCCACAACGACGCGGATCGGCAAAAAGGGTGAACTATGCGGTTCTGGGCGAGAGTTGCGCTGGGAGTGGCGGTCGGCATGACGCCGGCCGTGGTGGCGGCCGAGCCCTTCGTGGATACGCGGGTGATGGCGCGCCATTCCGGTCTGATCCTGCCCGACATGATTCCCTATGAGGGCGCGCTGGGCGGCAAGACCACCTTTCTTTACCGCCGACAATCCCTGCCCCCGTACGAACCGGGCTTCGACGCGGTTGCCGGCGCGCCCAAGCCGGTGGCGCTGATGGCCGGGGTTTCCGAGGGCAGCACCGCCGTGCTGGCAAGCCGGCTGCAAGCGGCCGGCGACAACTGGGCGGCCGGCGCGGCGGCCCGCAACGAAGACGGCCACGCCTATCGCGACGGCGCCGGTTCGAAGGTGGATTTCGGCTATAGCCGCGAATCCGAATGGCTGGGTGCCCGCGCCGGCAAGCCCAATGACACCCAGGTCACTCTCGGCGTCGCCCGCGACGTGCTGCAAGACGTCAAGCTGCTGAATTACGGCCTGGACGTGGATTACCTGGCCCAGGGCGGCGGGCAGATCGGCGTGGAAACCCACCGGCTGCCGGGTTGGTTCAACCAGGCCGGCGCCCAGTTCGCCGGTTTCTTTGCCCATGTGGACGTCAACAACGACACCCTGCGCCAGCCTGCCGCGTTGCGCATCGGCGGCAAGGGCGACCATCGCGGCTTGCGTGCCAACGGCTGGCTTGCCCACGACGAAACCGCCAGCCGCACCCTGTTCGGCGCCGAGCTGGCGCACCAGACCCACACCGCCCGCCGCTACGGCATGGATTTCGGCCCCACCATGGTCACCGGCTATTGGGTGCCGGGGGTGGAACTGACCCGCGCCAGCACCTGGGCGGAACACAGTGTCAGCCTTGGCGACACCAAGCTGGAAGGCGGCTTGCGCTATGACGCCGTCGCCATGAGCGCCGCCGATCTTCACGACCGGCCGCAGACGCCGCTGCCGTTCTTCAACGAAAGCGCCCAGCAGCTTTACGACCGCTATTACGGCGCCAACACCGACAACGACAGCCTGGACCACAACATCAGCGGGCGCCTGCGCGGCGAGCAGAATCTGGCCGCCGACACGGTCGGCTTCGTCGACCTCTCGCGCATGGTCCGCAGCCCCGACCATACCGAACGCTACAACGGCAATGGCGGCCCCGCCGCGTTGACCGAGGTGGGCAATCCGGCGCTGGTGCCGGAAAAGCATTACAAGGCGGCGCTGGGCGGCACTGTGGCGGGCGGCGGCTATCGCGGTTACGGCCGCGCCTCGGGCGCCGGCGCCTGGCGGGCCGAGGGCAGCCTGTGGCACGACCATGTGGAGGATTTCGTCACCATCGACATGGCGCGCGGCCAGCCCGGCGTGCTGGCCACCGGCGGCGGTCAGGTCTATCGCAATGTGGACGCCGCCATCAGCGGCGTCTCCGCCGACCTGCAGGCGACGCTGGCCGAGCATCTGGCGGTGCGGCTGAACCTGACCGGCCAGCGCGGGCGCAACCTGACCGACCAGCGCCCGCTGCACCAGATCCCGCCGCTGGAAACCAATTTGTTCATCGACACCTTCGGCGGCGACGCCGATTTCGGCTGGAACCTGGGTAGCCGCCTGCGTGCGGTCGCGTCCAAGCGCGCGGTGGACAGCGATTTCGCCACCGGCTCGGGCATGGATACCGCCGGTCCCGCCGGCGGCTTCGCCACCCTGGACCTTTACAGCGGCGTCAGCTTCGGCGATCAGGTGGCGGTGACGCTGGGGGTGGACAACGTGTTCGACAAGCTTTACCGCGAACACCTGAAGGCGACCCCCAACAACTCCACCGGAGTCATGCCCAACGCCCCCGGCCGCACCGTCAT
>DATGXU010000303.1:0-11280 GCA_035298685.1 Magnetospirillum sp.
AGAAGTGCGGCCAGTACTACGTGAACCATCGTTGGCTCGGCGGCATGCTGACCAACTGGAAGACCATCTCCAACTCGATCAAGCGCCTGCGCGAGCTGGACGACCAGCTGGCCTCCGGCTCGCTGGCCGGCCTGACCAAGAAGGAACAGCTGGTCCTGTCGCGCGAGAAGGAAAAGCTGGATCGCGCCCTGGGCGGCATCAAGGAGATGGGCGGCCTGCCGGACATCCTGTTCATCATCGACACCAACAAGGAGTCGCTGGCGGTTCAGGAAGCCAACAAGCTGGGCATTCCGGTGGTCGCCATCCTGGACTCCAACTCGGACCCGGCCGGCATCCAGTTCCCGGTTCCGGGCAACGACGACGCCATCCGCGCCATCCAGACCTATTGCGATCTGATGGTCGGCGCCGTGCTTGACGGCATCCAGGCCGAGATCGGCCGTTCGGGCGGCGACATCGGTGCTCAGGCCGAAGCTCCGGTCGAGGTGCTGCCGGTGGCGGGCGAAGGCGAAGCGGCTTCGGCCGAGTAACCTTCCCTGAAAAGGGGTGAATGGCGGCGACCCGCGTCGCCGCCATTTTCTTAAGTTCTTTACGATTCCAAAGACTTTCACGAAGAGGAAAGATCCCATGGCCGAGATTACCGCTGCGCTTGTCAAGGAGCTGCGCGAGAAGACTGGCGCCGGCATGATGGACTGCAAGAAGGCGCTGGCCGAAGTGGCTGGCGACATCGAAGCCGCCATCGACTGGCTGCGTAAGAAGGGCCTTGCCGCCGCTGCCAAGAAGGCCGGCCGCGTCGCCGCCGAGGGCCTGGTGGCCGTTGCCGCCGGTGGCACCAAGGGTGTGGCCGTCGAAGTGAACGCCGAGACCGACTTCGTTGCCCGCAACGACCAGTTCCAGGGCTTCGTGTCCACCTTCGCCCAGGTCTCCCTGGAAAAGGGTGACGACGTCGAGGTGCTGAAGGCCGCCGAGTTCCCCGGCGCCGGCAAGTCGGTGCAGGAGCAGTTGACCGCCCTGATCGCCACCATCGGCGAGAACATGAACATCCGCCGCGCCGTCCGTCTGGAAGTGTCGCAGGGTGTGGTCGCCACCTACGTGCACTCGGCCATCGCCCCCGGCCTGGGCAAGATCGGCGTGCTGGTCGCCCTGGAATCCGCCGGCGACACCGCCAAGCTGGAAGCCCTGGGCAAGCAGATCGCCATGCATGTGGCTGCCGCCAACCCGCTGTTCCTGGACAGCGCCTCGGTCGACCAGTCCGCTCTCGAGCGCGAAAAGACCGTGCTGACCGAGCAGGCCCTGGCCTCCGGCAAGCCGGCCAACGTCGTCGAGAAGATGGTCGAGGGCCGTATCCGCAAGTACTATGAGGAAGTCTGCCTGCTCGACCAGGTGTTCGTGATCGACCAGGAAACCAAGATTTCCAAGGTTGTCGAGAACGCCGCCAAGGACGTCGGCGCCCCGGTCAAGCTGACCGGCTTCGCCCGTTATGCCTTGGGCGAGGGTATCGAGAAGGAAGAGAAGGACTTCGCCGCCGAAGTTGCCGCCCAGCTGGGCGGTTGATCCGCGGCGACCTAGGCCAGCCGCCGCCGGGGATTGCTGTCCCGGGCGGCGGCTTTCGCCTCTCTGAATGGGGCGAGTTAGGGTGCGACAGTCGGGCGGAATGGTGTATGATCGCCACCCGGCAGCCGTTCCCGGCGCATTTTCCATCCTTCGGGCTTCCGGCCCGGAGAGGCTCCTGATTATCCAGGCATTGAGGGCACCCATGGCCAGCGACGCCAAGTACCGCCGCGTTCTCTTGAAGATCTCCGGCGAGGGGCTGATGGGCTCCCGCGATTACGGGTTGGACCCGGATACCGTCGATCGCATCGCCCGCGAGGTGAAGTCCGTGCAGGATCTCGGCGTCGAGGTCTGTTGCGTGGTCGGCGGCGGCAACATCTTTCGCGGCATCTCCGGCGCAGCCAAGGGCATGGAGCGCGCGGCCGCCGACAACATGGGCATGCTGGCAACCGTCATGAACGCGCTGGCGCTGCAAAACGCCCTGGAGCGCGTCGGCGTCGAAACCCGCGTCCAGTCGGCCATTCCCATGCCGTCCGTGTGCGAATCCTTCATTCGCCGCCGTGCCATCCGCCATCAGGAAAAGGGCAGGGTGGTGATTTTCGCCGCCGGCACCGGCAATCCGTTCTTCACCACCGATACCGCCGCCGCGCTGCGCGCCGTGGAAATGGGCTGCGACGCCCTGCTGAAGGCCAGCCAGGTGGACGGGGTCTATTCCGCCGACCCCAAGAAAGTGCCCGATGCGGTGCGGTATGACACTCTGACGTTCCACGATGTCCTTGCCCGCGATCTGGCGGTCATGGACGCCTCGGCCATTTCGCTCTGTCGCGAAAACAACGTGCCGATCGTGGTTTTCGACATGCACCAGGACAGCGCCTTCGCCGAGGTCGTTTGCGGCCGTGGGCGCTTCACGATCATCAAGGAAGGGGGTTGACCCGTGGCCGTGACCAGTTGGAGCGATCTTAAGAAGGACCTGGCCCACCGCATGGAGAATACGGTGGAGGTTCTGAAGAAGGAATTCACCGGCCTGCGTACCGGCCGTGCCCATGCCAGCCTGCTTGAGCCGGTGGTGGTCGAGGCCTATGGCCAGACCATGCCGCTGACCCAGTGCGCCACCGTGGGCGTGCCCGAGCCGCGCATGCTGACCGTGCAGGTTTGGGACAAGGGCCAGGTCAAGGCCGTCGAAAAGGCGATCCGCGAATCGGGCCTGGGTCTCAATCCCCAGACTGAAGGCCAGATGATCCGTGTGCCGATTCCGCCGCTGAACGAAGAACGCCGCAAGGAGCTTCAGAAGGTTGCCGGCAAGTACGCCGAGCAGGCGCGCGTCGCCGTGCGCAACGTGCGCCGCGACGGCATGGATGGCCTGAAGAAGCTGGAAAAGGACGGCCATATCTCGGAAGACGAGATCAAGAAGCACGAAAAGGAAATCCAGGCCCTGACCGACGAGACCGTGAAGCGGATCGACGACACCCTGGCCAACAAGGAAAAGGAAATTCTCCAGGTCTGATCGAGATGGATTCCGCCGCCACCTCTCGCGCCGATCTGCCGGCTCCGCCCGCGCACGTTGCCATCATCATGGATGGCAACGGGCGCTGGGCGAAGGCGCGCGGGCTGCCGCGCTCGGCCGGGCACAAGCTGGGCGCCGAAGCGGTCCGCCGCACGGTGGAGTGCGCGCGGGAGATGGGGATTTCCTTTCTGACCCTTTACGCCTTCTCGTCCGAGAACTGGAAGCGCCCTCAGGGCGAGGTGACCGATCTGATGGGCCTGTTGCGCCTTTACCTGCGCAACGAGGTGAAGACTCTTCACAAGAACGGCATCCGGTTGAAGGTCATCGGCGATCGTTCGCGGCTGGGCCCCGACATCGTCTCCCTGATCGAGGAATCCGAGGCCAAGACGGCCGAAAACGCCGCCATGACCCTGATTCTGGCGCTGTCCTATGGCGGCCGTCAGGAGATCGTCGAAGCGGCGCAGCGTCTGGCCGCCGCGGTGGCGCAAGGTCGTCTGACGCCAAGCGACGTCACCGAAGCGGCGGTCGCCAATTGCCTGTTCACCGCCGGCATTCCCGATCCCGACCTGATCATCCGCACGTCCGGCGAACAGCGCATTTCCAACTTCCTGTTGTGGCAGTGCGCCTATGCCGAACTGGTCTTTCTTGACGTGCTGTGGCCCGATTTCGGCCGCGACGATCTGATCGGCGCCATCCGCGACTTCCACGGCCGTGAGCGCCGTTTCGGCGCTTCGGGCGGCTGATCCGTGCTGACGACCCGCATCCTCTCCGCACTGGTGATGGCACCTCCGGCCCTGGCCGCCATTTGGTGGGGCGGCTATGCCTTCGCCGCCTTGGTGCTGATCGCGGTCGCCATCATGTGTTGGGAATGGGACACCATCGTCACCAAGCATTTCGGCTGGTCGGGGCGGCTGTCGGCCCTGGGATGCGCAATTGCCGTGGCGACGGCGGTGGAACGGCCCGAGGCGGCGGTGATGATCGTCGCGGCGGCTGCCGTCGCGGCGGCGGCCGTGGCGCCGGGCCATGGCGAGCGGGCACGGCTGTGGGCCGGCCTGGGGCCCATCTACGCAGGTCTGCCGGCGGTGGCGCTGATCTGGCTGCGCGGTGGCGACGTCCCCGGCCGCGAGACGCTGTTCTGGCTGATGCTGCTGGTGTGGGCGACCGACATTGGCGCCTATGCCGCCGGGCGCACCCTGGGCGGTCCCTTGCTGCTGCCCCGCGTGTCTCCCAAAAAGACGTGGTCCGGCCTGTTGGGCGGGATCGTGTCGGCCGGCCTTGTCGGGCTGGCGACCGCCTTGCTGTTGGGCCTGCCGCACCCGGTGGCGGTGGCGGCGGGCAGTGGCGTGCTGGCGGTGGTGGCCCAGGCCGGCGATTTGATGGAAAGCTGGTTCAAGCGCCGCTGGGGGGTAAAGGATTCCAGCAACGTCATTCCTGGTCACGGCGGCGTGCTGGACCGCGTCGATGGTTTGTTGGCTGTCGCGCTGGCGGTGGCCATGGCGTCGCTGGCTACTGGAATGACGGTGCTTCATTGGCAGTGACGGAGGCATGATGACCGGTGCGCTGGGTACGGATGGCCGCCGCGCGATCACCATTCTTGGCTCTACCGGGTCCATCGGCCGCAATACGGTCGAATTGATCGAGGCGCGGCCCGATCTCTATCGGGTCGAGGCGCTGACAGCCAACAGTCGCGTGGATATCCTGGCGGAGCAGGCCCGCAGGCTGAAGCCGCGCATGGCCGTAGTAGCGGACGAGCGCGCCTATGACGCGCTCAGGGACGCCCTGGACGGCACCGGGATCGTGGTCGCCGCCGGTGCGGCCGCCGTGGCGGAAGCGGCGGAACTGCCCGCCGAATGGGTGATGGCCTCCATCGTCGGCGCGGCCGGTCTGGTGCCGACCCTGGCGGCCATCCGCCGCGGGGCGGTGATCGGCCTGGCCAACAAAGAGTGTCTGGTGTGCGCCGGCGCGCTGATGACCGCCGAGGTGGCCGCCCGGGGCGCCACGCTGCTGCCGGTGGATTCCGAGCATTCCGCGATCTTTCAGGTTCTCGACGCGCAGCAGCCGGACGCGGTGGAAAAAATCGTGCTCACCGCCTCGGGCGGGCCGTTCCGCCGCCATTCGCTGGCCGACATGGCCGCCATGACCCCGGAACAGGCGGTGGCGCATCCCAATTGGTCCATGGGCGCCAAGATCTCCATCGATTCGGCGACCATGATGAACAAGGGGCTGGAGCTGATCGAGGCCCACCACCTGTTCGCCATGCCCGAGGATCGCATCGACATCGTGGTGCATCCTCAGTCGGTAATCCATTCCATGGTGTCATACGTGGACGGGTCGGTGCTGGCGCAACTGGGCAGCCCCGACATGCGCACGCCCATCGCCTATGCTCTGGGCTGGCCCAAGCGCATTCATGCGCCGGCGCCGCGTCTGGATTTGACCGCCATCGGCCAACTCACCTTCGAGGCGCCGGACCCCGAGCGGTTCCCGGCCTTGCGACTTGCCCGCTACGCCTTGCAAAGCGGCGGGTCCGCACCTACTGTCTTGAACGCCGCCAACGAAGTGGCGGTGCAGGCATTCCTGTCGCGCCGGATTGGCTTTCTCGACATCGCGCGTGTGGTCGAGCGGACGCTGGAAGCCATCGATCCCGTGGCTGCGTCTTCCATCGACGACGTGCTGGCCCAGGATCAGCGGGCGCGAGCATGCGCGCGAGGGTTCATCGATCAGTGCAGCTGCGGCTGACGCTACCTGGAAAAACGGACGGACATGGAATTCCTCGCTGGCATCTGGAACTACGTCGTCGTCTTTTTCATCATTCTGACCGTGGTGGTCTTTGTCCACGAGGCTGGCCATTTCCTTGTCGCCCGTTGGAACGGGGTCAAGGTCGAGGTGTTTTCCATCGGTTTCGGGCCCGAAATCTGGGGATGGACCGCAAAGTCGGGAACTCGGTGGCGTGTCAGCCTGCTGCCGCTGGGCGGTTACGTGAAGATGTTCGGCGATGCCGACGCCGCTTCCGCCTTGGGCGACGACCGCCCCATGACCGAGGCGGAAAAGGCGGTCAGTTTCCGCCATAAGCGGGTGGGGCAGCGGGCCGCGGTGGTGTTCGCCGGTCCGGCGGCCAATTTCATCTTCACCATCGTCGGCCTGGCCATCATGTTCATGGTGCTGGGCCAGCAGGTGACCGAACCGGTGATCGGCGAACTGCAAGCCGGCATGCCGGCCGAAAGCGCCGGGCTGAAGGTGGGCGACCGGGTGGTGGCCATCAACGGTACCGCCATCGATCGCTTCCAGGATATCCAGCGGATCGTCCGCCTGGAACTCGAACAACCGCTGTCCATCGAGGTCGATCGCGCCGGCGCCCATGTCACCGTGGTGGCGACGCCGCGCATCATCGAGCGCAAGGGGATGTTCGGCGACCTCGAGAAAGTTCCGGTGCTGGGCATCGCGGTGGATGGCACCCACACCCGCATCATCAAGCACAACCCGTTGAGTGCGGTGGCCTTGGCGCTTCGGGAAACCGAAACCATGGTCACCTCGACCTTCGTCGGGATCGGCCAGATGGTGAGGGGAACTCGCGACAGCGACGAGCTGGGCGGCCCCATCCGCATCGCCAAGGGTGCCGGCGAAGCCGCGCAGGGTGGTTTCACCAGCGTGGTCTTCTACACCATTCTGCTTTCTCTCAATCTTGGCCTGATCAACTTGTTCCCCATCCCTGTTCTGGATGGTGGGCATTTAGTGTTCTATGCCTTCGAGGCCATCCTTGGTAGGCCCTTGGGAGAGAAGGCCCAAGAATATGGTTTCCGAATCGGCCTGTTTCTGGTATTGGCCTTGATGGTCTTCGCTACCCGGAATGATATTGTAGCTCTTCCGGTGTGGGATATGGTGAAGCGTCTGCTTTCGTGATTTTCGGCGAGCCGTCGCAAGGCGGCAGGACGTCGCAGGGGGGCCTTGATGAGTTTCGTGCGTAAGACTGCGTTGGTCGTGGGTTTGATTGCCGCGGCAGCGCCGGCCCTCGCCCAGGATGCCTCGCGCGTGCGGCAGATCGTGGTGCAGGGTACCCAGCGCATCGAGGTCGAGACCGTCAAGTCCTATATGGCCATCGCCGAGGGTGATCCCTACGATGCCGATCGCATCGACCGGTCCCTGAAGACCCTGTACAACACCGGCCTGTTCGCCGACGTCGCCATCCGTCGCGAGGGCGAGGTGGTGGTGGTGAGGGTGGTCGAAAATCCGATCATCAATCGCATCGCCTTCGAGGGCAACAAGCGCATCAAGGAAGAGGAGCTGACGCAGGAGACGCAGCTGCGCCCCCGCGTGGTCTATACCCGCACCAAGGTGCAGAACGACGTCAAGCGCATCCTTGACCTCTATCGCCGTAATGGCCGCTTCGGCGCCACCGTCGAGCCCAAGATCATCCAGCTCGAGCAGAACCGCGTCGATCTGGTGTTCGAGATCAACGAGGGCGAGCCCACTTACGTCAAGCGAATCAACTTCGTCGGCAACCACAAGTACAGCGATTCGCGCCTGCGTGAAGTGCTGATGACGAAGGAAGAGCGGTGGTATCGCTTCTTCTCCAGCGACGACACCTACGATCCCGATCGCGTCACCTATGACCGCGAATTGCTGCGCCGCTATTACCTCAAGCACGGCTATGCGGATTTTCGCGTGGTTTCCGGCGTTGCCGAGCTGACTCCCGACCGTCAGGGCTTCTTCATCACCTTCACGGTGGAGGAGGGCGAGCGGTACAAGTTCGGCACCTCGACCATCAATGCCAACCTGAAGGACCTGAAGGCCGAGGATCTCAATCCCCTGCTCGTGTCCCAGCAAGGTGACTGGTACAACGCCGACCAGGTCGAGGACATCGTCCAGAAGCTGACCGACGCCGTGGGCACCAAGGGTTATGCCTTCGTCGACGTCAAGCCGCAGGTCAATCGCGACCGCGACAACAAGGTCATCAACGTCACCTACAACATCCAGGAAGGTCCGCGCGTCTATGTCGAGCGCATCGACATCAGCGGCAACGTGCGCACCCTGGACAAGGTCATCCGCCGCGAGTTCAAGCTGGTGGAAGGCGACGCCTTCAATACCGCCAAGCTGCGCCGCTCGCGCCAGCGCATCAAGGACCTGAACTTCTTCGAAAAGGCCGAGGTGACCAACGTGCCGTCCGAGACGGCGCCCGACCGCACGGTCATCAAGGTGGACGTGCAGGAAAAGTCCACCGGCGAAGTGTCGTTCGGCGTCGGCTGGTCCACTGTCGCCGGCCCCCTGGTCGAAGTGTCCATGCGCGAACGCAACCTGCTGGGACGCGGTCAGGACGTGAAGGCCACCGCATCGGTCGGCACCAAGCAGAATCAGGCGCTGTTCTCGTTCACCGAGCCTTACTTCCTCGATCGCCAGCTCGCGGCCGGCGTCGACGTCTTCGCCACCACGCGCAAGCTGCAGACCGAAAGCTCGTACGACTACAATTCCATGGGCGGCGCCTTGCGTGCCGGCTATCAGGTTCAGGAAAACCTGCGCCAGGATTGGAAGTACACCCTCAAGCGCGACCAGGTCCAAAATGTTCCCACGACGGCCTCGATGTTCGTCAAGGAACAGGAAGGAACCGCGACGTTGTCGTCCATTCAGCAGACGCTGCTGTGGGACTACCGCGATTCCAAGATCGATCCGACCGAAGGTTATTATTTCCGCGTCAACAACGAGGTCGCCGGCCTGGGCGGTAGCCAGCGGTTCCTGCGCAACAACGTCGGTGCCGGCCAGTACTTCCCGCTGGACGAGCAGGTGGTGTTGGGCCTGACCGGTACAGCCGGCATCATCTCGGGCTTCGGCGACGAAAAGATCCGCATCACCGAACGCTATTTCCTGGGCGGCGACACCCTGCGCGGCTTCGCCAGCGCCGGCGTCAGCCCGCGTGATCAGGCGTCGGGAGACGCCCTGGGCGGTCTGTGGATGTATTCCGGTACGGCCCAGGTCAAGTTCCCACTGGGTCTGCCCGAGGAATTGGGCTTCGGCGGTCAGGTCTTCAGCGATTTTGGCGCCGTCGGCAATACCGAGGATTACAGCGGCAGCCCCATCGATCAGGCCAGTTCGATCCGTGTCTCCGTCGGTGCCGGCTTGACCTGGAAGTCGCCCATGGGTCCCGTCGCCGTCGATCTGGGCGTTCCGGTCATGAAGCAGTCGTTCGACAAGCGCGAGCTGTTCCGCTTCAACTTCGGCACGAGGTTCTAGGATGAGCGCGTGGTTGCGCGCCCATCTTTGGCGGGCCGTGGTGGCGGCGCAATTGGCGTTCTGCGCCCCGGCCATGGCCGAGCCCGCCGTGACCAAGTTGCCGGTGCCCACCATCATGGTGGTGGACGTGCAGGCGGCGTTGCAGCAGTCGCTGGCGGCCAAGAGCCTTCGCACGCAACGCGACCAGTATCTGCAGGGGTTTCAAGGCGAGCTGGAAAAGAACCGCGCCGCCCTGAAGGAAACTGAGAACGACCTGGTGAAACAGAAAAGCTCGATGCCGCCCGAGCAATGGCAGCAAAAGGCGCGGGCATTCGAGCAGCAGGTCTATGAGTTCAATCAGCGTTTCCAGCGCAGCAACCAAGCGGTGGACAAGTCGTTTCGTGCCGGCATGAGCGAGTTGTCCGACGCGCTGGCGCAGGTGACCGAGGAACTGGCCGGCGAGTTGGGCGCCAATCTGGTATTGCCCAAGTCGCAGATTTTCCTGCACGATCCGCGGATGGAAGTGACTCAACAGGTCATCGAACGCCTGAACAGGAAATTCCCGTCGGTGACTTTCCCCACGCCGAATGCCGAGGGTGACGGAGCTTCCCATTCTCCGCCCCCACCCAAGAAGAAGTAAGCCATGGCAGATTCCCGTTTCTTTTTCGTCGCCGGTCCGTTCACGCTGGCGCGTCTGGCCGAAATTTCCGGCGCGGAACTCGCTGGCGGGGTAAACCCCGAGCAGCAGGTGGTTGACGTCGCCTCGCTTGAACAGGCGGGGGCGGACGACATCAGCTTTCTGGACAATCGCAAATATCTGGCCGCTTTCGAGGCCAGCAAGGCGGGCGCCGCCATCGTCCATCCCGATCTGGCCGGCCGTGCGCCGGCCGGGATGGCGCTGCTGCTGTCCAAGGACCCCTACCGGGCGTATGCCAAGGTCGCGCAGGCGTTCTATCCCCGACCGGCGGTCCAGCCGTGGACCGCTCCCACGGCTTATGTCGATCCCTCGGCCACGGTCGGCGAGGGCTGTCGCATCGAATACGGCGCCGTCATTGGCGCCCGCGCCGAAATCGGCGCCCGTTGCCACATCGGCCCCAATGCCGTCGTCGGTGACGGCGTGGTTCTGGGCGACGACTGCATCGTCGGCGCCAACGCCACCGTCCAGTTCGCCGTGATCGGCCGCAATGTCAACATCTATCCCGGCGCCCGCATCGGCCAGGATGGCTTTGGTTTCGCCATGGGGCCGCAGGGTCACCTGAAGGTGCCGCAGCTAGGCCGCGTGATCATCGGCGACAATGTGGAAATTGGCGCCAACACCACCATCGACCGCGGTGCCGGTCCCGATACCGTGATCGGCGCCGGATGTATGATTGATAATCTGGTCCAGATTGGGCACAACGTCCAACTGGGGCGGGGTTGCGTCATCGTGGCACAGGTGGGAATTTCCGGATCGACCAAGCTGGGCGATTTCGTGGCCGCCGGCGGCCAGGCCGGCGTGGCGGGGCACCTGACCATTGGTCCGGGTGCTCGCATCGCCGCACAGGCCGGCGTCGCCAAGAACATTCCCGCCGGGGAAACCGTCGGCGGTACCCCGGCAGTGCCGCAGATGGACTGGCTGCGCCAGTCGGCGGCATTGAACAAGTTGATCCGGCGCAAGGGTTAGAGCTGACAACCGAAGCGCGCCCGGCGCGACTTCGCGAGGCTGAGAAGGCAAGGACAAAGATGACACTGGTGAAGGAAGCGGGGAAGGTGATCGATATCAACCGGATCATGCAGATGATCCCGCATCGCTATCCGTTCCTCATGGTTGACAAGGTGGTTGGCGTGGTGCCGGGCGAAAGTGCCGTCGGCATCAAGAACGTCACCATCAACGAGCCCTTTTTCCAGGGCCATTTCCCGCAGCGTCCGGTGATGCCGGGGGTGCTGATCATCGAAGCCATGGCGCAAACCTCGGCGGTTCTGGTGGTGGAAACCCTGGGACAGGCCTCGGAAGGCAAGCTGGTTTACTTCATGAGCGTGGATTCCGCCCG
>DATGXU010000304.1:0-4857 GCA_035298685.1 Magnetospirillum sp.
GCTCGTCATACTCAACGCCATCATACGCGACGCACGTGCATGGAACGCTTGACGCCAAACACAGTCGCTCTGTGTTCATTCAAATAGCGTCCCCGCAGCACGACATTGGCCGCGAACGCTTACTCGCTGCCGCGTGATAACAATGGGATGGGCGGTGACGCGTGGATGCGCGGGGCGAGCCCGCGCATCACGGAAATGAAGGTGAAAACCTCGGAACGGCGTTATTCCGCAGCCTGTTGACGGATCAGCGGACCCAGCGGGTCAGGTAGGTGTTGATCAGGCCGTCCATCTGGGTGTCGATGTCGGTGACCATGGACTCGGCGATCTCGTACAGCACCCGGTCGCGTTCGTTCATGGACGCGCCTTCGCGGATGGTCTTGGTGCGGGTGGCGCGGGCCACCACGTCGGCCACCACCATGTGGCGCTCGTCCAGGATCTGGATGGCCACGTCCAGGCTGCCGTCGTAGCGTTCGGACTGTTCTTCCTTGAACATGCCGGTGAAGCCCTTGTCGGTCTTCAGCGGCACTTCGATCACGCGGGCATCGCGGATGACCACGCGGGCATAGCCGCTGCGGCCCACCGGGTGCAGGCGGTCCTGGGCCCAGCGCACCACCGCATTCTCGGGGCTGACCGGCATCAGGTGCTCCACATTGGGACGCTTGGCCGGCGAGACGTATTCGGGGACGATCTCAAGCTGCCCCACATCCAGTTGGAACGGCCGCTTGTTGGCGAAACTGATTTCGGGGAGCTTCTGCACCGGCGGCTTGTTTTCGCAAGCGGCAAGGGCCAGGACACAGGCCAGCGCCATCACCAAGCGGGAGGGACGGAAGGACATGGGGGCGTTCCCATTCTTGAGTGGAATTCTCGCGCCATTTTGGCATCTCGGCCCATGGCGTCAAGTGAGGCGACAGCCGCCCCGTCAGGGCATGTAAACCCGTTCCAGCGCCTCGTCGTCGAAGGCGTAGACGGTTCGGCAGAATTCGCAGGTGATGGTCACCTTGCCGGCCTCGTCCCTGAGTGCGGCGATCTCGGCCCGTGGGATCGAGCGCAAGGCGCTGGCGATCTTGGCGTCCGAGCACCGGCACTGGGCGCGCAACGCCTTGGGTTCCCACATCTGCAGGCCCTCGGCATGGAACAGCCGGTGCGGCACCTGCTCGGCGGCCAAAGCGGGGTCCAGCAGCTCGGCCTCGGTCAGGCTGGCCAGCAGGATGGTGGCGGTGCGCCACGCCTCGGCGGATTGGTCGCCGGTCAGGATGGGAGCGCCCGGCTGGCCGCCCGGCATGCGCTGGATCATCAGCGCCGCCGCCATGGGCGCGGCGCCGTCATCGACGCGGGAGGCCAGCACCACCTCGGTATCCAATTGTTCGGACTGGGCGAAGTACTGCTTGGCGCATTCGGCCAGGGTGGCGCCGGTCAGTTCGACGATGCCCTGGTAGCGGTCGGTCTTGGGACCCTGATCGACGGTAAAGGCCAGATAGCCGGTGCCCAGCAGCGCCGGCACCGTGGCCTCGGCCGCCGCCGCCACGCGCTCGGCGTCGAAGCGGGCATAGCCGCGCAGATCGCCCGCACTGGTGACGTCGGCCACCAGCAAGCTGATGGGTCCCTGGCCCTGGGCCTGCAGGGTGAACACGCCGTCGTATTTCAGCGACCCGGCCAGCACCGAGGCCAGCGCCAGCGTCTCGGCCAGCAGGCGGCCGACCGGCGCCGGATAGGCATGCCCGGCCAGGATCGCCTCGACGGCCGGGCCAAGGCGCACCAGCCGGCCGCGCACCGCGCCGCCGGCCACTTGGAACGGAAGGATCAAATCAGTCCCGAAAGCACTCACAACAGACACCAGGTGAGGATGCCCTTCTGCACATGCAAGCGGTTTTCCGCCTCGTCCCACACCACCGACTGCGGACCGTCCATCACCTGGTCGGTCACTTCCTCGTTGCGGTGGGCCGGCAGGCAATGCATGAACAGCGCGCTGGGATCGGCCTTGGCCATCAGGGCCTCGTTGACCTGATAGGGCGCCAGCAGCTTGGGACGGCTGCTGTCGGTGCAACCCATGGACACCCAGGTGTCGGTCACCACCAGATGGGCGCCGGCCACGGCGGCCTGCGGGTCGCCGCCGATCTGCACGTCGGCACCCTGCCGGCGCGCCCAGGCCACCACCTCGGCGTCGGGGCACAGCTCGGCCGGGCAGGCCACGCGGATGGCGCAGCCGAAATGGGCGGCGGCCTGAATCCAGCTGGCGGCCACGTTGTTGCCGTCACCCACCCAGGCGACGGTCTTACCCTCGAGGGTGCCGCGATGCTCCTCGAACGTCATGATGTCGGCCATCACCTGGCACGGATGGGTGCGGTCGGTCAGGCCGTTGATCACCGGCACGCCGGCATATTCCGACAGCTCCAACAGTTTGTTGGGGTCGTCGGTGCGGATCATGATGGCGTCCACATAGCGCGACAGCACGCGGGCGGTGTCGGCGATGGTTTCGCCTCGGCCCAGTTGGGTGTCGCCGCGCGACAGCACGATGGCGTCGCCGCCCAGCTGTTTGATGCCGGTTTCGAACGACACGCGGGTGCGGGTGGACGGCTTCTCGAAGATCATCGCCAGCACGCGGCCGGCCAGCGGCTTGTCGGTGCCGAAGGGCTGGTCGCCGCGCTTGTAGGCGGCGCCCAAATCGAGGATGCGTCGCAGGGTCTCGGTGTCGAAGCGGTCGAGATCCAGGAAGTGCCGGGTTTGTCCAGCCCGGGTGCGGCCGGGATTGACGGTCATGGAGTCACCTCGGAAAGAGTCCGCGTCAGGATGTCGAGGGCTTCCCCGATCTCGCGCTCGCGGATGATGAGCGGCGGCAGCAGCCGCACCACGTTGTCGCCGGCACCAATGGTCACCAGACCGTTGGCCAGCAGCTTGGCCTGAAGGTCGGTGTTGGGGATGCGGCACTTGAGGCCCAGCATCATGCCGACGCCGCGCACTTCCGCGATCACCGAGGGGAACCGCGCCGGCAGATCGGCCAACCGGTCGCGCAGCACCTTGCCCCAATGGGCGACCTCGGCCAGGAAGCCCGGCTCCAGCATCACGTCCAGCACCGCCTCGGCCGCCGCCATGGCCAGTGGGTTGCCGCCGAAGGTCGAGCCATGGGCGCCGGCGGTCATCCCGCGCGCCGCCTTGGCGGTGGCAAGGCAGGCCCCCACCGGGAAGCCGCCGCCCAGGCCCTTGGCCACCGGCATGATATCGGGGGCGATTCCGACCTGCTGGTGGGCGAACAGGGCGCCGGTGCGGCCCATGCCGGTCTGCACCTCGTCGAAGATCAGCAGCAGGCCGAACTCGTCGGCGGTGGTGCGCAGACGCTTCAGGTACTCGGGATCGCCCACGAAGATGCCGCCCTCGCCCTGCACCGGCTCGACCAGAATGGCGGCGGTCTGCGGCCCGATGGCCGCCCGCAGCGCATTGAGGTTGCCATAGGGCACATGCACGAAGCCGGGCATGGCGGGATCGAAGCCCTTCATGTGCTTTTCCTGGCCGCCCGCCGCCACGGTCGCCAGCGTGCGGCCATGGAAGGCGCCGGTGGCGCAGATGATCTCGAACCGGCCCTTGTCGCCACCCTCGTAATGGTACTTGCGCGCCATCTTGATGGCGCACTCGTTGGCCTCGGCACCCGAGTTGCAGAAGAACACGGTGTCGGCGAAGGTGTTGGCCACCAGCTTGGACGCCACCTTTTCCTGTCCCGGCACCCGGTACAGGTTCGAGGTGTGCCACAGCTTGCCGGCCTGTTCCTGCAGGGCCTTGACCAGATGGGGATGGCAATGGCCCAGCGAGGTCACCGCCACGCCCGAGCCGAAATCCAGGAATCGTCGCCCGTCGGTCGACCAAAGATAGGCGCCCTCGCCCCGCTCGAAGGCGACGTCGGCACGTGCATAGGTCGGCATTACGACAGGAAACACTGGTCCACCTCCCCAACTGCAACGCCGGGAGCCCTCGTCCCCAGCGGACGATCAGGACCAGCGTGCTTGAAAAGGAAAGGCGGGACTATCCTCGCATCAAAGGCGAAAGTCAACCTTTGCGCGGGAAGCTGACACCTCAGGCCCGAAGTTTATATCCGGTGGCCAGCATGCGCCAGGTCACCAGCAACAGCACCGCGTCGGCCGCCGCCACCATGGCAAGGCCCAGCCAAACCGGGCCGTCGGCATGGCCGATGAAGCCATAGCGGAAGCCGTCGATCATATAGAAGAACGGATTGGCCAGGGCCACCGCGTGGAAACCCTGGGGCAGGCGGTCGATGGAATAGAAGGTGCCCGACAGGAACGACAGCGGCGTGACGATGAAGTTGGTCACCGCCGCCATGTGGTCGAACTTGTCGGCCCAGATGCCGCCGATCATCCCCAGCAGCGCCAGCAACAGCGACCCGGCGACGGCGTGGAAGACGATGAACAGCGGCGCGTGGATGTGGATGGGCACGAACAGCGCCATGGCGGCGGTGACCGCCACCCCCACCACCAGCCCGCGCGCCACCCCGCCCAAGGCCACCGCCAGGGTCTGCTCGGCCGCCGACAGCGGCGGCATCAGCATGTCGACGATGTTGCCCTGGACCTTGGCGATGATGATCGAGGACGAGGTGTTGGCGAAGGCGTTCTGCACCATCGCCATCATGATCAGGCCGGGAGCGAGGAATTCGATGAACGGCACGCCGCGGACGTCGGCTGCCACCCGCCCCAGCGCCAGCGCGAACACCGCCAGGAACAGCAGCGTCGTCACCATCGGCGCGACGATGGTCTGGAAATAGACCTTGAGGAAGCGCCGCACCTCCTTGGTCAGCAGGGTCCAGAAACCCAGCCAGTTCACTGCGCCATAGGTGCGGGGGCAGGGGGGCATGGC
>DATGXU010000305.1:0-5853 GCA_035298685.1 Magnetospirillum sp.
CACGCCGCTGCTGGCAACCGCGCGCATGCATGTGCAGGTGTACGAGGTGCGGCGGGCGGGTTAGCCGTTCAGCCCTTGTTGTCGGGCTTGTGCGGCAGCCGCATCTCGATCAGGGCGCGGCGGGTGGCTTCGTCCACCGGCTTGCGCCGGGCGAAGCGTTGGTCCAGGCGGACGGCGCAGATGACGGCGCTCATCAACGCCAGCCAGACCAGACGGTTCTGGTAGCGGTCGTGGGGGTTGGACAGCGCGCCGCAGACGAAGGCGTTGCCCAGCAGGGCCAGGATCACGGTGATCAGGATGCCGCCGCTGATGCGGTCGCGGCGGCGCCATGCCACCACCAGCAGGCCCAGCATGGCGATTTCGGCGGCCTGGGCCACCGGCACCTGCACCTTGTTGATGCCGTCGAAGGAAATGCCGTCGCGCCGTTGCTGCTGGGCGAAGCGGAAGGCGCGGAAATCGTGGGGATAGTGCTTGAGCTGGGTGCGCACGAAGTGCCACGTCATCGGCACCAGATCCTCGCCCACCGCGATCAGGTCAAGCTGGGTCAGGGTGTTGTTGAGCATGGCGCGCGCCGTGTCGGCGGGGAACATGGCGATGGCGCCCTTGACGATGACCCCGGCCTCGTCATGCATGGCCTTCCAGCCGCCCATCTCGTCGAACGGGCTGTCGCCCCAAAGGAATTCGTCGGCGGTGTAGGGCAGCTCTTCCTTGTGCTCGCACATCTTGAGCTGGGCGCCCTGGGGGCAGACCTCGTCCAGGTACTTCTTGGCCAAGCCGTCCTGAACGAACAGCGCTAGTTGCAGCACCTGTCCCGATTCGGTGAAGAAGGCGCGGCCGGTGGCAAGGTAATGCACCGCCGGAACGCTGAGGGTACCCAGGCCGATGGCCAGCGCCGCCAGTCCCAGGCGCGGGCGCGGCATGCGCAGCGAGAACCGCGCGCCCAGCCACAGCGCCGCCAGCACCAGCAGCAGGCCCAGCGCCACCGCCACATGGGACATGTGGACCGAGATGGACAGCACGACGATGGGCACCAGCAGCGCCCGCCGCCACAGCGGGATGGCGCTGCCGAAGGCCAGCACGGCGATGCCCAGGATGGACAGGCCGGCGAACATGTCGGCCATCACCTGCGACACCACCCAGGGCAGGCCGGTGAACAGCGACAGCACGACGCCCAGGCCCATGAACACATAGGGCCGCCAGCGGCCGACCCACGACCACACCGCCTCGTGCAGCACCCACGCCATCATCAGCGCCTGCGCCCACACCACGATCCATAGCGTGCCGAACGGCTTGGCGATGCCGACAAAGGCGCCATAGGTCATGATGCGGTAAATGATCGGCTGCCACGTGAAGGAAATCTCCACGTAGTCTTCGCTGTCGAAATAGACCAGCGGATAGCCGTTCCAAAAGGCCGGCGCCAGCAGCATCATCGCCACCAGAAGCGTGCCCAGCACTCGCCACCCCTTCCAATGGAAGAGGTCCGGAAAGGGGGTATGGTGATCGTGGATGTTCACACCCGCTTCCAGATGGTGCCTTGCGAGCCGTCTTCCAGAACCACGCCGTTATCGGCCAGTTCCTTGCGGATGCGGTCGGCTTCGGCGAAGTTCCGGCCCTTGAGGGCGTCGGCGCGGGCCTGGATCAGTTCCTCGATGCGGGCGTCGGACAGGCCGGACTGGGCGCCGGCCGGCTGCCAGCGGAACCATGCCTCGGGGTCCTGCTTGAGCACGCCCAACAGATCGCCCGCCGCCAGCAGCGCCGCCCTGGCCTTGGCCTTGTCGGCCGGCTCGGCCGCTTTGTTCAGCGCGGTGGCAAGCTCGTGCAGATGGGCGATGGCTTGCGGCGTGTTCAGGTCGTCTTCCAGCGCCGCCACCACCTCCAGCGGTGCCTCGCCCGCCGGCGTGTCGATGTCGGCGGTGTTGCGCAGCGCGGTGTACAGGCGATCCAGCGTGGTGCGGGCCTGGCGAAGCCCCTCGGCGGTCCAGTCGAACGGCTGGTGGTAATGGGTGGACAGCATGCACAGGCGGATGGCCTCGCCCGGCGCCTGGTCCAGCAATTCGCGCACGGTGAAGAAATTGCCCAACGACTTGGACATCTTCTCGCCTTCGACCATCAGATAGCCGTTGTGCAGCCAATAGCGGGCAAAGGGGGCGCCGTTGGCGCATTGCGACTGGGCGATCTCGTTCTCGTGGTGCGGGAACACCAGATCCTGGCCGCCGCCATGGATGTCGAAGGTGGCGCCCAGATACTGGCCGCTCATGGCGCTGCATTCGATATGCCAGCCGGGGCGTCCGCGCCCCCACGGGCTGTCCCAGCCGGGCAGGTCGGGGGTCGAGGGTTTCCACAGCACGAAATCGGCGGGGTTCTTCTTGTAGGGCGCGACCTCGACGCGGGCGCCGGCGATCATCTCGTCCATGGAGCGGCCCGACAGCTTGCCGTAATCGGCCATGCTGGGCACCGCGAACAGCACGTGGCCCTCGGCCTCGTAGGCGTGGCCCTTGGCGATCAGCCGCTGGATGATGTCGATCATCTGGGCGATATGGGCGGTGGCGCGCGGCTCGATGGTGGGCGGGGTGGCGTTCAGCTCGGCGATGTCCTCGTGGAACATGCGGGTGGTGCGGGCGGTGATCGCCTCGATGGGTTCGCCCGAATCCTTGGCGCGCTGATTGATCTTGTCGTCCACGTCGGTGATGTTGCGGACGTAGGTGACCTTGGGATACAGCCGGCTCAGCAGGCGATACAGCACGTCGAACACGATGACCGGGCGCGCGTTGCCGATATGGGCGCGGTCGTAAACGGTGGGGCCGCAGACATACATGCCCACATGGTCGGGATTGAGAGGCTGGAACGCCTCTTTCCGGCGGGTGAGCGTGTTGTAGAGAGCCAGCGCCACGTTATTGTTTCCCTCTCTGTCAGGCAGTCTCGCCGCGCAGCCGCTTCTCGGCCTTGTCCCGGCCGATAAGGGGTAGCAGGTTCTTGAGTTCCGGTCCATTCTCGCGGCCGGTCAGGGCCAGACGCAGCGGGTGAAACAGCTCGCGGCCCTTGCGGCCGGTGGCCGCCTTGACCGCGTTGGTCAGCGCGCTCCAGGTGGTCTGGTCCCACGGCTCGGGCGGCAGCAGGCCGGCGGCGGCGGCGGTGAAGGCGGCATCCTCGATCACCGGGGTGACCGCGCCCGACACCACCTGCACCCACTGGCCGATTTCGGCCAGCGCCGCCAGATTGCCGCGCACCACTTCCCACAATTCCGGGCTGGCGTCGCCGATTCCCAGGGCTTCCAGGCGCGGCCGCACCGCGTCGAAGGGCAAGGCGTGCAACAGCCGGGCGTTCAGGTGGCCCAGCTCGGCGGGATCGAATTTCGGCGTGGCGCGGCTGAAATGGGTGATGTCGAAGTCGTCGACCAACTGGTCCAGCGACACCCGCGCCTCGATGGCGTCCGAGGTGCCCAGCTTGGCCAGCAGGCTGGACAGCGCCATGGCCTCGACACCCTGTTCGCGCCAGTCGCGCAACGACTGCGATCCCAGCCGCTTGGACAGGCCGGCGCCGGAAATGTCGGTCAGCAGCGGCAGATGGGCGAAGACCGGCGGCTGGGCGCCCAGGGCCTCGAACAGCTGAATCTGCGGGGCGGAATTGGTGACGTGGTCCTCGCCGCGGATGATGTGGCTGACCGCGAAGTCGATGTCGTCCACCACCGACGGCAGGGTGTAAAGGAACGAGCCGTCGGCGCGGATCAGCACCGGGTCGGACAGGCTGGCGCAGTCCACGTGGCTGGAGCCGCGCACCAGATCCTCCCACTGCACGGCGCGCTGTTCCAGCTTGAAGCGCCAATGGGGCTTGCGTCCCTCGGCCTCGAAGGTGCGGCGCTGTTCGTCGGTCAGGCGCAGGCCGGCGCGGTCGTAGACCGGCGGCAGCTTGCGGGACAGCAGGCGCTTGCGCTTGTATTCCAGCTCTTCCTGGGTTTCGTAGCAGGCATACAGCCGGCCGTCGGCCTTCAGCTTTTCCGCCGCCGCCGCATAGCTTTCCAGCCGCTGCGACTGAAACGCCTTCTTGTCCCAGGCCAGCCCCAGCCAGGACAGGTCCTCGGCGATGGCGTTGACGTATTCCAGCTTCGACCGTTCCAGGTCGGTGTCGTCATAGCGCAGCAGGAAATAGCCGCCATGGGCCTTGGCGAACAGCCAATTGATCAGGGCGACGCGGGCGTTGCCGACATGCAGCAGGCCGGTGGGGCTGGGGGCGAAACGAACGCGGACGGTCACTGTCAGATGGTCCTGGTAAAGCCGTTGGTGATGGGATAGCGGCGGTCGCGGCCGAACGAGCGGCCGGTGATCTTGACGCCGGGCGGCGCTTGGCGGCGCTTGTACTCGGCGCGGTCCAGCATGCGCCAGACCCGGCGCACGGTGGCTTCGTCATAGCCCTTGCCGATGGTTTCGTCCACGCCCAGCTCGCCCTCGATCAGGCAGTGCAGGATGCCGTCGAGCACGTCATAGGGCGGCAGCGTGTCCTGATCCTTCTGGTCGGGCTTCAACTCGGCCGATGGCGGCTTGGTGATCACCCGCTCGGGCATCACCGGGCCGTCCGGCCCCAGGGCGCCCTCGGGCCGCCAGATGTTGCGCCAGCGGCAGACGGCGAACACGGCGGTCTTATAGACGTCCTTCAGCACGGCGTAACCGCCGCACATGTCGCCGTACAAGGTGGCATAGCCGGTGCTCATCTCGCTCTTGTTGCCGGTGGACAGGACCATGGGGCCGAACTTGTTGGAAATGGCCATCAGGGTCAGCCCGCGCGAGCGCGACTGCAAATTCTCTTCGGTAATGTCGGCCTGACGGCCGGCGAAGGTGTCGGCCAGCATGGCATCGAACGCCGCCATGGCCGGGCCGATGTTGATGGTGTCCAGCCGGCAGCCCAGCAGGGTGGCGACGCCGGCGGCGTCGTCCAGGCTTTCCTGGCTGGTATAGGGCGACGGCATCATCACGCACCAAACCTTGTCGGCGCCCAAGGCATCGGCGGCAACGGCGGCGGCCAGGGCCGAATCGATGCCGCCCGACAGGCCCAGCACCACGCCGGGAAAGCCGTTCTTGGTCACATAGTCGCGCAGGCCCAGCATCATCGCCTGATAGATGCTTTCCTCGCGGCAGGGTTCTTCGGCCATGGCGCCTTGGGTGGTCCAGCCGTGCCTGCCCTTGACCCAGGTGGTGGTGACCACCTGCTGGCGCCACGCCGGCAGGCGCAGCAGCATCTTGCCCTGGGCGTCCACCGCGAACGAGGCGCCATCGAACACCAGTTCGTCCTGGCCGCCCAGCTGGTTGACGTAGACCAGCGGCAGATCGGTTTCCCTGACCCGGTCCAGCGCGCGCTGCAGGCGCACGCCGGCCTTGTCCACCTCGAACGGCGAGCCGTTGGGCACCACCAGGATTTCGGCGCCGCATTCGCCCAGGGTTTCGGCCACGTCGGCGAACCACATGTCCTCGCAGATCATCACGCCCAGGCGGACGCCGCGGAACTGGATGGGGCCGGGAACCGGACCGGGAACGAAGACGCGCGCTTCGTCGAACACGCCGTAATTGGGCAGGTGATGCTTGAGCCGGGTGGCCGCCACCTTGCCGTGGTCCAACAGCAGCACCGCGTTATGGACGCGCCCGTCCACCCGCCACGGCGCGCCCACCAGCAAGGCCGGGCCGCCGTCGGCGGTTGCCTTGGCCAGATCCTCGACGCTTTGCTCGACCGCGTCCAGAAAGGCGTCCTTCAGCACCAGGTCCTCGGGCGGATAGCCCGACACCGTCAGTTCGGGGAACACCGCCAGCTGGGCGCCGTCGCGGGCGGCCTGGGCGCGCGCGTCGAGGATGCGGCGAACGTTGCCGG
>DATGXU010000306.1:0-3124 GCA_035298685.1 Magnetospirillum sp.
CCGGCCGTAGCGTGTGCGGGCGTTGTCGGAGATCCAGCCGAAGATGGCGTCCGAGGCCGCGTCGATGAAGATCTTGATCATCTGCACCGTCGAGATCAGGCCCGGCGCCACGCCGAGGAAGATGTTGAAGACGGTGTTGGCCAGCGTCGGGTAGAGCCAGTGGCCCCACATGTCAAGGAGGGAACCGAGGCCGAAGCCGATCTTCTGCTGCATCGGCAGGCGATCGACCGCGGGCGGACGGACCTGCGCTTGCGGCAGGGAAGCGGTGGGCGTACTCACAGGATGCGGTGCTCGCGGATGATGTCGGCGTAGTAGCGGGCCGACAGTTTGGGTGTACGGACGAGGGTCTCGTAGTCGCAGTGCACGATGCCGAAGCGGCGCTGATAGCCGTCTTCCCATTCGTAGTTGTCGATGAAGGACCAGAGGAAGTAGCCGTGCAGCGGCACGCCGTCGGCGATGGCGCGGTGGGCTTCACGCAGGTGATTGCGCAGGAAGTCGCGGCGATGCAGGTCCAGCACCTCGCCGCCGACGACCGTCTCGTCGTTGTAGCCGCAGCCGTTCTCGGTGATGTACAGAGACTGGTGGCCGTAGAGCTCGTGGCAGAAGCGGGTGGCCCAGTAGATGGACTGGGGAACGAGATTGAGCCAGGGGCTGTCGGCGCGCGGATAGGCGGGCGGCAGGGGCAGGGCCTCGTAGGCGGCGCCGTCGCGGCCGGCGCGCACATAGGTGGCGCTGTAGACGTTCAGGCCGAGGTGGTCGGTGGGCAGGCTGATGAGGTCGAAGTCGCCGGGTTCCACCTGCGGCGCGTCGCTGCCGACGCGCGCGAGATACTCCTCGGGATACCTGCCCGCATGCATGGCGCCCAGCACGTGCGCGTTCTTTTCCAGGAACCAGGCCTTGGCCGCGGCGATGTCCGCCGGTGTTTCGGTGACGGGCACGCAGACGTCGCAGTTGTCGGTCAGGCCCACCACGGCGCCTTCGCCGCCGAACTCGCGCACCGCGCGCACGCCGTGGCCGTGGCACAGCAGGGCATGGTGGAAGGTCTGGTTGACGACCGCTGCGCTTTCCTTGCGCCCCGGCGCCTTGGTGCCCAGGCCGTAGGCCAGTTGCGTGAAGCAGCGGATCTCGTTCATCGTGATCCAGTGCTTGACCTCGCCCGCGAAGGCCTTGACGACGGTATCGGCATAGTGGCTGAAGGCCTGCACCGTGGAGCGCGCGGTCCAGCCGCCCCGGTCTTCCGCCCACTGCGGCAGGTCCCAGTGGAACAGCGTCACCCAGGGCTCGATGCCGTGCTTGCGCATGCTGGCGAAGAGGCGGTGGTAGAAGTCCAGGCCCGCCTGGTTGATCTCGCCGTCGGCCTTGGGGTAGATGCGCGGCCAGGCGATGGACAGGCGGTAGTGCTTGACGCCCAGCGAGGCCATCAGCGCGAAGTCCTCGTCGAAGCGGTGGTAGTGGTCGCAGGCGCGGTCCAGCGTGTCGCCGGCGTGCACCTTGCCGGGGACACGGCAGAAGCGGTCCCAGATGGATTCGCCCTTGCCGTCCTCGAAGGCGGCGCCTTCGATCTGGGCGGCCGCGGCGGCGACGCCGAACACGAAATCGGCGGGGAAGGGGCTGGCGTAGGTGAGGGTGCTCATGGGATCGATCGGGTGTGGATTACTGCAGCCATGGGGTCAGCATGGCGTCCATGCTGCGGGCCCAGATTTCGTAGCCGCGCTGGTTGGGGTGCAGCAGGTCGGGCATGACGTCCTTGGACAGCGTGCCGTCGGGGCCGGTGAGCAGCCCGCCGATGTCCAGGAAGAACACCTGCTTGCCGTCCGCCAGTGCCGGGAGCAGCGCGTTGACCTTGTCGTTGTGGCGGCGCAGGGCGTCGTCGGGCTTTTCGCCGCGCGGGAACACGGCCAGCAGCGCCACCTTGGCCTGCGGCTGGCGTTGGCGGATCTCGTCGAGGTCCTTCTTGATGCCGGCCACGATCAGCGCCGGGTCTTCCAGGCGATGACCGGTGTTGTTGGTGCCTATCATCATGACGACGGCCTTGGGCGTCATGCCGTCCAGTTCGCCGTGCTGCAGGCGCCACAGCAGGTTCTCGGTGCGGTCGCCGCCGAAGCCCAGGGCGACGGCGTTGTACTTGGCGAAGTGCCGTGCCCAGACGTCCTTGCCGGCCTTCTCCCAGCCTTCGGTGATGGAGTCACCCACGAAGACCAGGTCCACGCGCCGGCCGGCCTCCCGGTGGGCGCGGATCTCGGCGAGCTTGGCCTCGTGGCGGGGCATCCACCAGTCGATCGCCCAGGATTCCTGCAGCGGTTCGGGCGTGACCGACTGGGTGCGGTAGTCGGGACAGGAAAGATTGGGCCGGCCCGCTGCGCGCAGCCGCACATGGGCGACGCTGACGCGCCCCGAGCCATTGCCTTCCAGGGCGAACGGCGTCGTCACGCTGGAGAAGTCGGCGCCGTCGCGGACGAAGCAGCTCATGGCGAGCGACACGTGCTGCCAGCCCTGGCCGGCCCAGCCGCGCGCCGGCTGGAGCAGCGAGACGCTGCGCTCACAGCCCGCGCCGCAGCTGAGCTTCACCTTCACGGCGCCCTGGGCCATGGCGTCGACGGCGATGTCGAACTCGACGGTGCCGTTCAGGTAAGGGCGCAGATCCAGCGGCTGGCGGCTTTCCATGCGCAGGCCGGCGGACCAGGCCTTCTGCCATTCGAAGGCCAGCGCCTCGCGTTGGCCGCCAGCGGTCCTGTCGCTGGCGCCGACCAGGGTGTCGCGGGCGTACTCGGCGCGCGGGGGCGGCACCATGACGCTGTCAGTGGTCAGCTCCGCCTGCCCTTCCCAATGGCTGGCGACCACGCGCCAGGCATCGGGACGAGCAGGCAGCAGCACGAGGTCGGCTGCGGTTTGCGCTGCCGCATGCGCCGCCACGCTCGTGGCGGCGGCCCCCAGCAGACTTCTTCCGATAGTTTTCATCGTGCAATGCTGACCAGGGTCGGGGGATCAGCCGCAGAAGCGGTTGACGAGGTTCTCCAGCACCTCCTGGCGGCCCGAGACGGGCGCGATGTCGGTGTTCCTGGCGAGCACCTCGTCGGCCAGTTCAGCCAGCGAGCGGCGGCCGCCGAGAATGTCCTGACCGGCG
>DATGXU010000307.1:0-5177 GCA_035298685.1 Magnetospirillum sp.
ACCACCACCGAGGTGGTGGCGCCGGCCGCCTCGGCCTCCAGCGGCGATGCGGCGATTTGGGTGCGGGCGCCCAGCTTCAGCGGCAGCAGCACGCCGGCAAGCTGTTCCAGCAACAGCGAGAACGGCAGCAGCGACAGATGAACGTCGTCGGCGCCGGCCTGCGCCGCCTGGGCCAGGGCGTCCAGGCTGGCGGTCATGGCGGCTTCGGTCAGCACCACCCCCTTGGGGCGG
Organism: Magnetospirillum sp.; assembly: GCA_035298685.1. GTDB lineage: Bacteria > Pseudomonadota > Alphaproteobacteria > Rhodospirillales > Magnetospirillaceae > Magnetospirillum. The sequence goes on from DATGXU010000307.1 coordinate 232, forward strand.
CCGGTGGTGCCCGAGGTATAGATGATCCGCCGCGACGGCCGCGCCGACAACAGGCGGCCCCGCGCCGGTGCGGCGCAATGCACCGGCACGCCCAAATCGGCGCACCGCTTACGCCATTCGGTCACGGTGACGATGGCGCCGATGCCGGCATCGGCCACCATGTGCCGCCACTGTTCGGGCGAAAAGAACTCGGGCATGGGGACGATGGTGCAGCCCAGCGACGCCAGCGCCAGATCGGCAACCACATGTCGGCGGTCGCGGGGCATCAGCAGGCCCACCGTTTCGGGAACGCGGCTCAGCCCGGCCGCATGACGGGCGACGTCGTCGGCCAGTGCGCCATAGCCAAGCGTGCCCAGGCTGTCGCCAAGGGCGACGCGGTCCGGCATGGCGGCGGCGGTGGCGCGGATGGCGGCAAGAACGCTACGCATGTCGGCGCTCCGGGAAAGTGGTGGGACGCAACGCGGCAAGGCAATCGGCCGACACCGCCATGACGCGCGGGTCGTGCAGGTAATAGCTGCCCCACGGCGAGGCGTCGGCCAGCCGTTCGGGGCGCGCCGGGCCCAAATCCAGGCATTCCAGCCCGGTGCGGCGCAGCAGCGTTCGCAGGCGACGGGTGGCGGTGAACAGGCCGACGCTGCCGCCGTGCGCCAGCGACAGACGGATGGCCCAGCCGATCAGCGGCATGGCCGCGCCCGGCCGGGGGGCGGCCAGGCTCGAGAACTCGACCACGCCCCCGCGCGCCACCGGCCTTCCGATGGCGGCTGTCAGGGCGGTTTCGATGGGTGTGTCCAGATAGGCTTCGGAAAAGAAACCGTCCTCGGCAAAGCGCAGACCGGCGACGGCCTGCGGCGCCCCGTCGCCGGTCAGGCTTGCCACCAGCCGGTTGGGAAAGCAGGGCACCCGGGCGCCGAATTCCGCGTGAAATACTTCGCCGACCGTGCGTTCCAGCAGGCCGCGAAGGGGATGGTTGCGATCCGCCATGATCAGGGTCATGGATCACCTCCTTGCTCAGGCGATCCTGGGTCCGCGACCTGACCGCAACCTTACGGTTGGGGGAAAGTCAGGCGGAATTGCGTGCCACCACCTTCGGCGTCCTCGATGGCGACGCTGCCGCAATGGGCCTGCATGGTGCGCTGGACGATGGCAAGGCCCAGCCCGGTGCCGCCGCTCTTGCGTTCGGCACGCCAGAAACGCTGAAAGGCATGGGCCCGCATCTCGGGCGCGATGCCGGGACCATGGTCGCGAACCAGCAGGGTCGGGGGGGACGGCAGCACCGTCAGCAGGACGGCGGTGTCTTTTGGGGTGTATCGCAGACCGTTTTCGACCAGGTTGCGCATGGCGTGGAACAATGCGTCGGCCTGTCCATGAACCATCACCGGCGTCTCGGGGGCGTCCACCTCGACGGTTCGGCCGGCGCGGATGGCCACGGGGGCCAGATAGACGGCGACCTCGCGTGCAAGCTCGCCCAAATCGGCATGGTCGCTGGGCTTGACGATCAGCGATTCGGCGCGGGCGATGCGCAACAGTTGCTCGACCAGATGGGTCATGCCGTCAAGGTCGCGCCGAAGCGACGCGGCGACGTCGCGGTCGGGCAGCATGTCGATGTGCGCGGTCAGCACGGCCAGCGGCGTGCGCAGTTCGTGCGCGGCGTCGGCGGTGAATTCCCGTTGCTGCTTGTAGCCTTCCTCCAGCCGGTCCAGCGCGTTGTTGACGGCGTGAACCAGCGGCGTCACCTCGCGCGGGACGCCGGCTTGCGGCAGGCGCACATCGGTCGAGGCCGGGCCGATGGCCTCGGCCATGCGCGACAACGCCCGCAGCGGCGCCAAGGTGCCGCGCACGGTCAGAGCCGAAACCGCCAGCATCATCAGCAGAAACGGTCCCGCCATCCAGCCGCCATCCTCGAAAAAGTCGGTCACCACCGTTTCGATGAGTTCCTGATAATCCGAGCCCAGGTGAACCACCTGCACCACAAGGGGCCGCCCGTCGACGACGACGGGAAACGCCTCGCCAAAAAAGCTGGCCGGGCCGGGGCCATCGGGATCGTATTGATAAAGCGATCCGTCCTCGTCCTCCTCGACCTTGCGGGGAATGGGGCCGGTGTCGGCGCCCTCGGCGAACAACACCTGTCCCGTGGTCCGATCCTTGACCGAGAACCCATGGACGCCTTTCGACTGCCTATAGCCGTCGATGATGGTCGCCGGCAGGGGCAGCACGGGGCCGTCGGGACCTTGCCTGATCGCATCAGCGATCATGCGGGCGGTTTCGATCAGCGATTTGTCGCGTAGCGCGCCGGTGGTGTAGGTGAACTCGTACCACAGCCAGCCATAGGCACAGGCCACGGTCGCCACCGTGGTCAACGACAGCCGCAGGATGATGCGCGTCAGCAGGGACGGCGGCGCCTTCACGCGGTGCCGTCCGTCTTCGCCAGCATGTAGCCGACGCCGCGCAGGGTGTGGATGGTGATGTCGGCCCCCATGGCAATCAGCCGCTTGCGCAGGCGCGACATCAGCACCTCGACGGTGTTCGACGAGACGTCGTCGTCAAAGCCGTACAGGCCTTCCTCCAGGGCGCGCTTGGGAACCACGCGGCCGGCACGGCGCAGCAATTGCTCCAGCATTTCCGTTTCCCGGCGCGGCATCGAAACGGCGGCGCCGTCGATTGTCACTTCCCGCGATGCCGTGTCCAGGCTGATCCTGCCGCAGGTCAGCGCCACGCTCAGGCTGCCGCCCGGCCGTCGCAACAGCGCGCGCAGCCGGGCCAGCAACTCCTTCATGGCAAAGGGCTTCAGCAGATAGTCGTCGGCGCCCGCATCCAATCCGCGCACGCGGTCGTCGATGCCGTCGCGCGCCGTCAGCACCAGAACCGGCACGCCATTGCCGCAGGCGCGGGTGCGCTTCAGCAACTGTAGTCCGTCGCCGTCGGGCAGCCCCAGGTCAAGGACGACCGCGTGATATTCCACCGAGTCCAAGGCGGCCTCGGCGTCGGCAAGGGTGGAAAACGCATCGACGGCGAAACCGCCGGCGTTCAGGCCCTGGCCCACCAGTTCGGCCAAACGGTCATTGTCCTCGACCAACAGGATACGCATCGGTCACCCGTCAATTGAGCACGTAGAGAATGTCGGAACCGTCCTTGCCCTTGAACCGGAGTTGAACGAGCGTGCCGCTGGGATCATACCAAAGCTCGCGCGCAAGGTCGCCGGCCATGGAGTAATGGCGCGCATGGCGAGGCTGTCCGTGAACGGTTACGGTTTCATCGCCCAAATCGGTCACCTGCACGCTCATGGCGCGGCCGTCCAGGGTGTTCATCAGCGTGCCTTGGGCCACCGTCTCGCGGTTCCACAGCGACGCGGGCAGGGTGGCCGGCGGCAGGCGGGTATCGACGCCGTCGCCGTCGACACGCAGTTCGGCGGTTCCCGCCGCCACCTTCAGGGTGTGGTGGGTGCCGTCGTCGTTGGTGGTGGAATTCAGCGCCGCCAGCCGGTCCTGCTGCCAGGTTTCCTGGCCGTGGTGCTCGAACCGGTACACCGGGATCAGCGCCATCTTGACCACCACGTTGGTGTCGACCGCCACGCTCAAGCCGTCGGATTGCCGCTGGAACCGTAGCGTGTGCGTACCCACCGGCTCGCCGTTACGCAGCACGGTGAAGTTCAGCGGTTCACGGGGCGCCTCGAGCGCGTGCGCGGACGCCGAGGCGCAGGCAACGCAAACCGCCATCGCGACGATACGGATCGGCCACATGGATGGACCTCTCGGGAAAAAGGGGGGAAGGGCGCGTCCACTGTGCCCCATTGCCCTGACAGCAAGCTGACATGGCGCGCCGTGCCCCCCGAAATCGCCGCCCCACCACCAACGCCTTTGTCCAAAGAAAAAGGGGCCCCGGTGGGAGCCCCTTCGTCACATCGAACCGTGAGGGTGGGGTTTACTGGTTGCCCAGCTTGCCGCCCTTGCGGGTGATGTCGATCAGCTGACGGAACACCTGGCCCTCGACCGCGCCGGAAAGGGTGCGGGCGGCGTTGCCGTTGGCGTCGGCGATGACGAAGCTGGGGGTCGAGGCGATGTCCAGCGCGTGGGCCAGCTCGACGTTCTTCTTGAGCTGGGCGTCGATTTCGGGCGCCATCATCTCCTTCTTGAGCAGATCCACGTTGGCGCCGGCGTCGCCGGCCAGGCGGAAGATCGCCTTTTCGTCCAGCTTGCCGCGGAACTTCATGAAGGCGCGGTGCACCTCTTCGTACTTGCCCTGCTTCTTGGCGGCCAGGGCGACACGGGCGGCGGTCACCGAATCCTCGGACAGGATCGGCATTTCCTTGAACACCACGCGCGACTTGCCGTCGTTCTTCACGGCGTCCAGCATGGGTTCCACCACCACCTTGCAATAGGGGCAGTTGTAGTCGAAGAACTCGACCAGCACGACGTCGCCCTTGGCGTTGCCGAACACCGGGTCGTCCTTGGCGTTGAACACTTCGTCCTTGCGCGCCTCGATGGCCTTCTTGGCGTCGGCCTCGGCCTGGACGCGCATCTTCTCGCGCAGCGCCTCGACGGCTTCGCCGATCACCTCGGGGTGTTCCATCAGATAGTTCCGCACGATCTTGCGGATGGCGTCGGTCTGTTGCTGCGAGAAGGTCTGGTCTTCCTGGGCCCGGGCGGCGGGGGCGGCCAGGGTCAGGCCCAGAAGAAGCGCGCCGAGGGCGTTAAAGGACTTGCGGATCATCGGGGATGGAACTCCAGTCACGAAAGCCGAGGCATATTGGCCGATCATAAGGCGGGGGACAAGCCCCAGGGAACGAGCGGGGCGCGCGCGGGCGCCCCGGCATTGGTCTATCTGCGGTCGCGCTGTTCCTTGACCTGGCTCGCGCGCTCCTTGATGTCCTGGATGCGCAGCCAGATCGGGCCCGAGCGCGGCAACAGGCGCTCGGCCTTGCCGGCGTGATAGGCGGCGTCCGACAGCTT
>DATGXU010000308.1:0-3406 GCA_035298685.1 Magnetospirillum sp.
CCCGCGCTTGACGCGGGCATCCACGTGCGGGCGCCCCACCCATTGTTGCCAATAGACTTTTCGCGGAAACACGTGGATCGCCGGGTCAAGCCCGGCGATGACGTTGAAGGCAAGTTCCCCGGAATTCCGCGATGAACCAAATTTATACTGTTGATTCAGGCAAACAGCGCGCGTTCGACCATGGATGCGACGATGTCCACCAGCTCGGGTTCGGCGCCCAATCCCATGGCCATGCGCACGCGCCGCCCGCCGATGTCCACCGGGCCAAGCTCGCCCGCCCGCAGGTTGAACAGCGGCGGGATGTCCTGGCTGGCGTGGGTGCCCTGGGCCACCAGCAGCGGCAGCACCACCAGATCGCCGTCCGGCCGCACCAAGTCTTGCCAGTCGCGGGCAAAGGGTTCCTGTTCCAGAAAGGCCAAGCGGACCTGGGCGAAATGCTGCATGGCGGCGATGGCGGCGGCGATGGCCTTTGGGGTTTCACCGGCGCCGCCGGGGCGGCTGGAGCCGTGGGCAATCAGCAACAGCGCCGCCGTGGTCGGGTCGATGCCGGCCGTGCGCACCACGCCGTCGGCGCGACAGGCCATCAGCCCGGGGATGCGCGGGTCGCAACCGGCGGGTTGGGTGTAATACAGCACGCGGCCGTCGCGCCGCGTCACCTTGCCGTCCAGCCCGATCTCGCGCGGGATCAGCACGTCGGTGTAATAGCCCTTGCCGGCGAAGACCGGCACGACGACCACCCGGCGGGCCGAGACCAGCGACAGCGCCCGGTCCAGCCGGGGCTCCTGTTTCATGAAGACGGCGGCCACCTCGCGCCAGGGGCCTCGGGCCTTCAGGTCTTCGGCCAAGGCGTGGATGGGCCGCGCGCTGTCGGGGTGCCGGGCCGAACCGTGGCCCACCAGAATGACCGCCGTGTCGGCGGTCATGGGCTCACGGCCTCGGGGTGGCTGGCGCCGTACCAATCCAGCGAGCCGGCCAGGGTGACCACCCGGCCGACGATCACCAGGGTGGGCGGCTTCATGCCGGCCTGGGCCACCAGCGCCGGCAGGCTGCCCAGCGTGCCGATCACCCGGCGCTGGCGCGGCGTGGTGCCGTTTTCCACCGCCGCCGCCGGAATGTCGGCGGACAGCCCGGCCTCGATCAGTTTGGCGGCGATATCGGGCAGGTGGGTCAGGCCCATATAGATGACCAGGGTGCAATTGGGATCGGCCAGCAGCGGCCAGTCGTAATCCAGCGCCTGCCCCTCGCGCCAATGCCCGGTGACCAGCCGCACGCTTTGGGCCAGCCCGCGATGGGTCAGCGGGATGCCGGCATAGGTGGTGCAGCCCGAGGCCGAGCTGATGCCGGGCACCACCTCGAACGGCACGCCGGCGGCGGCCAGCGCCTCGGCCTCTTCCGAACCGCGGCCGAACACGAACGGATCGCCGCCCTTCAGCCGCACCACGTCGCGGCCGGCGCGCGCCAGCTCGATCAGCGTCTGGTTGATCTGGTGCTGGGGCAAATGGTGCAGGGCGCTTTGCTTGCCGGCATAGATGCGTTCGCACTCGGCCGGCACCAGCGCCATGATCTCGGCGCTGACCAGCCGGTCGTAAACCACCACCCGCGCCGACTGGATCAGGCGCAGCGCCTTGACCGTCAGCAGATCGGGATCGCCGGGACCGGCGCCGACCAGGGCGACGCGGCCGAAGGGGCGGGGGGCGGTTGTCTCGAAGCTCATGGCGGCGGCAAGATGCTTTTAGGGGCGGAAAGGGCGCAGACGATGGCATGTTTCACAGGTGAATGCGAGCCCGCCGTCATGGTGACACTTCCCAAGGGGGACGGGCGGCGATATTTTGGCGCACTCCGAACCGGCCTTGCTTGAAATTGCACCCACCCGTGTCCAGCGCCAGCCCCACTCTTCATCGCTCGCACCGCAAACGCACGTTGCGGCGCACGGTGTATCACATGCTGGGCGGCGACGGTCACGACGACCTGCTGGTCAAGTCGGTCGACTGGTTCCTGATCATGCTGATCGTGATGAATGTGGTGGCGGTGGTGCTGGAATCCATCGAGCACCTCTCCATCGCTCACGGCCCGGTCTTCCACGCCTTCGACCTGTTTTCGGTGGCGGTGTTCTCGCTGGAATACGTGCTGCGCCTGTGGACGGCGGTCGAGCTCGAGGACACCCGCTTCCGCCATCCCGTGTGGGGGCGGCTGCGGTGGATGGTTTCGGCCATGGCCATCATCGATCTGCTGTCGGTGCTGCCGTTCTTCCTGGGCATGTTCGTGCAGATGGACCTGCGCGCCATCCGCGTGCTGCGGGTGCTGCGGGTGTTCAAGCTGGGCCGCTATTCCATGGCCATGACGGTGATGAGCGCGGTCGCCCGCCAAGAGGCCCGCGCCATCGGCGCCGTGCTGTTCGTGCTGATGGTGGTGCTGATCTTCACCTCCAGCCTGATGTATCTGTTCGAGCACCGCGCCCAGCCGCACGTCTTCGCCGACATTCCCACCGCCATGTGGTGGGCGGTGGTGACGCTGACCACGCTGGGCTATGGCGACATGGTGCCGATCACCCCGCTGGGCCGCATCCTGGGCGGCCTTACCGCCGTGCTGGGTGTGGGCATGATCGCCTTGCCCGCCGGTGTGCTGGCCTCGGGTTTTTCCGAGCAGATGCGCATCCGGCGCGAGGAATATCGCGAGGCGGTGGAGCGGGCGCTCGAGGACGGCGCCATCAGCCGGCGTGAACGGCGGTTGCTGGACGACACCCGCGTCCGCCTGGGGCTGTCCGAGGAAGAGGCGTCGCTGGTGCTGGAAGACGCGGTGAAGCACCCGCATCCCAATACCTGTCCCCATTGCGGCGAGTCGCTGCACCAATCCGGCGGCAAACCGGCCGAATAGGCCGCATCAGCGGCCGAAACCCGCCCTGACCAGCAATTGGTGGAAATCGCGCAGGGCCTTTTGCGCCTTGATGGGGTCGGTGATGCCGTCGACGAAATGGGCGTCGAAGTTCGCTCCGCGCAACAGCGCGACGATGCGGTCGCGGGCGCGGCTGAGGGCGCGGCCCTCGGGCAGCACCCCGGCGGCGCAGAACTGAACCAGCCGGACGGCGCGGTCGCGCAGCGGGCTTTCGTGGTGGTCCAGCCGTTCCACCACCTGTTCGTCGATCAGATAGCGTTCCAGCACGCCGTCGATGTTTTCGCACAAGGCCGTGCGAACCGGGGCGGGCAAGGTGGACGCCATCGCCGTGCGGTGGGCCAGGGTGGCGCGCAGCATGCGGTCCTTGGCCGAAAGCGTGCGCAGGCACAAATCGCTGAGCGCGCGGCACTCCGCCACCCGCTTGGCCTGGGCCAGGATGTCGGGGCCGCAATCGGCGGCGAAGCCGGTGCGGGCCAGTTCGCACAGGTAGATCAGGCCGAACGCCTTGTCGGGC
>DATGXU010000309.1:0-2759 GCA_035298685.1 Magnetospirillum sp.
CAGGTGTTGGAGGACATCGCCAGCCCCGACGCCCCCGGCCGCGCCCTGCTGACCGAGGCGGCCGAACGCATGCGGCTGTCGGGCCGCGGCTATCACCGGGTGTTGCGGGTGGCCCGCACCCTGGCCGATCTGGCCGGCGCCGAAACCGTCCAGCGTCTGCACGTGGCCGAGGCGCTGAGCTATCGCCGGCTGATGCCGGGACGGAACGGCTGAAAACCGCTCCTAATCAAGCTCCACCAGCACCGGCACATGGTCGGACGGCTGGGTCCAGGCGCGGGCGTCGCGCAGCACCTGAACCGAACGCAGGCGGTCGCGCAGGGCCGGGGTCACCCACACGTGATCCAGGCGGCGGCCACGGTCGTTCTTGGTCCAGTCGGGCGAGCGATAGCTCCACCAGGTGTACAGGCGTTCCGCGGGCGGCACGAAATGGCGCAGGACGTCGACGAACGGCACTGAATTCTGCATGGCGGTCAGCAGTTCGACCTCGATGGGGGTATGGCTGACCACGCTCAGCAATTGCTTGTGCGACCACACATCGGTTTCCAGCGGGGCGATGTTGAAGTCGCCGGCCAGGATCACCGGCCTGTCGGGGCTGTAGCTGCCGCCGTACCACTGGGTCAGCTCGCGCACGAAATCCAACTTGTGGGCGAATTTCGCATTGGCGGCGGGATCTGGAATGTCGCCGCCGGCGGGGATGTACAGGCAATGCAGTTCGACCCCGCCCACCTCGGCGATCAGGTGGCGGCAATCGGCCTTGTCGCAGCGCAACGGCTTGTGGATGGCCGACAGCGGCAGCTTGGACAGGATGGCGACGCCGTTATAGCCCTTCATGCCGTGGAAGGCGAGGTGGGGGAAGCCCAGCTCGCGGCAGGCATCGGCGGGGAACAGGTCGTCGATAACCTTGGTTTCCTGCAGGCAGATGACGTCGGGCTGCAGCTCTTGCGCCACCCGGCGCAGCAGGTCGAAGCGCAGGCGGACCGAATTGATGTTCCAGGTGACGAGACGCAAACCGGGACCCCTTTGACTGGGAAGACACAAACGGCGATCAGCCCTCGCGCACCAGCGCCAGCAGGCGGTCGATGGTGGCGTCGGGAAGGGCGGCGATACATTCTGCCAGCCGGTTGGCCAGCTCGGTGCGCTGGGGCGTCAGGCCGGCGGTGTCGATGGTGACGCGCGGATGCGACAGTTCGGCCAGCCGCTTCAGCTCTTCCGCCTCGTCCCAGATGCAATCCAGATAACCGGCGATCTGCATGACCAGACCGGGGCCGGGACGGCCGCGATTGCCGTGTTCCAGCGCCGACAGATAGGCCGACGACACATGCAGATCGGCCGCCATCTGCTTCAGCGCGATGCCGCGGGCGTCGCGCAGGGCGCGGACCTTGGCGCCGAACGGGGTCATCGCCGCCTCTTGATCAGCACGTACAGCGCCCCTTCGCCGCCATGCTGAGGCCGGGCATGGGAAAAGCCCAGGATGCGCTCGCGGCACGGCGACTGGTTGAGCCAGCGCGGCACGTTTGACCGCAGCACGCCGGTGCCCTGGCGGTTGCCCTTGCCGGTGATCACCAGCAGGCAGCGGCGCCCCGAATCATAGGCGCGGGTGACGAAGGCGGTCAGCGCCCCATGGGCCATGTCCTGGGTCATGCCGTGCAGATCCAGGCGGCCGTCGATCTCCATCTCGCCCTTTTTCATGCGCTCGGCCGACCGCTTGTCCAGGCCGGGGGTGGCGCCGTGGCTGAGACTGGGCAGAACGCGCACCACCGGCGGGGCGGCGGGGCGCGGGGCAGGGGAAGGCGCGACGGGGGCCGGCGGCGGCTCGGGCTCGGGCCGAACGTCGTCGTCAGCCTCGTCCTCCAACTGGCGGCCGGGCAGGGGGGTGACGCTGCTGGCCACGGCCCGCCATACCCGCACCTCGTCGGGGCTGAGCGCGCGGCGGCGACCACGCCCGGTCATGGCGGCAGGATTTCCTGGTTGGGCAGCAATTCCTCGGCGTCGGCCTCGGACGACGGCGCCGGCTGGCCTTCGGCGGGCAGGTTGCGGCGCACGAACTTGCGCCAGTCGCCGCGCGGCCCCAGGCAGGGCGGCTCGCTGCTGCCCATCACCACCAGGGCAATGCCGCCCAATTGCCACAGCTGCTGCAGATGGGCGGCGCTTTCCAGCATATAGGCCTTGGCGCGGGCGCGGATGCGCCAGGCGACGAAATGCTTGATGCCCAACAGGTGGCCCAGCGCGCCCAGGGTCATGGCGACGATGCCGATGGCGACGCCGGTGGCCAGCAGGATGGCCAGCGCCAGCGACATCAGGCCCAGCAGCGGCGCCAGATGATCCCAGCCGTTGTGCACGGGCGAGCCCTGGAAATCCAGCATGCGCTGATCGGTGTAGACCTCGACCCGGCGGGCAAGCACGGCGGCGCGCAGCCGCTGGTGCAGCTCCTCGTCCTCCTGGGCCTTCTTCGCCCGCCAATCGGCCATGATGGCGCTCATCGGAACCTCGACATGCGAGCTACCATAAGGTCTTGCCGCAGCTACGGCAATGCCCGCTCCTGGTCGGGGAAGACACCGTCGAGGCCGGCCAGCCGGGGCGAGCGGCTTTTGGGCAGCAGCAGCCAATAGCGGCCCTGGCTTTTCATGCGGCCGGCCTTGTCGAAGGCGGCCTCGCCCGAGCCCCAGAAATAGTCGCCGCGCACCGGACCCTTGATGGCCGAACCGGTGTCCTGGGCCATGACCAGCCGGCGCAGCGGCTTGCCCGAGGGCTCGACCGTG
>DATGXU010000310.1:0-2992 GCA_035298685.1 Magnetospirillum sp.
GGTGGGCGTCGCCTGGGCCGGCACGCGAGACGATCACCACGTCCCCCTTTCCCGGCTTGTGCCGCTGCTTGCCCTTCCCGGACTCGCCGCCTACAGCCTGCAGACCGGCCTGCCCGCGCGCGAGGTGGCCGAGGTGCTGCACCCGGCGTTGATCGCCGATTTGTCGCCGTCCATCGGCGACCTTGCCGATCTGGCCGCGCGGATCGCCGAGATGGACGTGGTGGTGGCCGCCGATGGAACCGTCGCCCATCTGGCCGGGGCGCTGGGTGTTCCGGTCTGCGTGCTGCTGCCCACGGCGCCCGACGGCATCTGGATGCTGGGGCGCGAGGAGTCGCCCTGGTACGGCTCGGCCCGGCTGTTCCGCCAGTCGCGCTCGGGCGACTGGGCCGCGCCGGTGCAGGCCGCGTGCGACCATCTGCGCACCCTGTTGGCCGAGGCCCGATGCGCGCGCGATGCCCGCATCCAGGCCGAATCCGGGCCCAAGGCGGCCTGCCGCGCCTTCCTGAACGCCCATCTGCAGCCCGGCGACCTGCTGGTGGACGTGGGCGCCGGGGATGGCACCGTCAGTCTTGATGCCGCCGCCCATCCCGCCCCCGACATCCACGTGCTTGCCATCGAGCCAAGGAGCGCCGAGGCGGCCGTGCTGGCCGACACGCTTGCCATCGCCGGAGCCGACGGGGTGGTCGACGTGGTCGCCGCGGCGCTGGACGACCACCAGGGACCTGCCGTGGTGGCGGCCCGGCAGCGGGGCGGCCGCACGGTCTACGCCCTGCCCGACTGGGTGCCCGGCCGCGTTCGCACCACCACCCTGGACGCCGTGCTGGCGGAACGCCCCTACATGGGCGGGCGCCGGCTGGTGCTGCACCTGGGGGAAAACGCCGACACGGTTCTGGCCGGTCTGACCGCCCACCCCGAGGTGGTGGTGTTCGACCATCACGGCGGCGGCGCCGCCCAGCGGCTGGAGGCCGACGGCTATGCCCTGCTGCGCTTTCCCGGCACGTTGGCCGCCGGCGCGGCGATTGCGTTCGACGGCGAACACGGGACGGTGCTGGCCCTGGCGGCGTGGGTGGCCCCGGCCGAGGGCCTATGGCGACTTCTCCGCCCCCGATTCGCCCGCCGCCGGCGCCCACGCCGCCATCACCGCCCGCAATCTGGCCGCCGAGGGGGCCGCCGCCATGCTGGAGGGCGATTTCAACCAGGCGGGCGAAGTGCTTGCGCGCGCCCTGATGACCGATGGCGACAATGCCGAGGCCCTGGCCAATCTGGGCGTCTTGCTGCGTCGCGCCGGGCGGCTGGATGCCGCCGCACTGTGCTGGATGCGAGCCTCCGACGCGGGGCCTGCAAGCCGTGCCAATCTGGCCAACGTGCTGCGCGAGTTGGGCCAATTGTCGGCAGCCGAAGCGGAATTCGTCGCCGCGCTTGCGGCGGACCCGGCCAATCCCGCCTTGCTTTACGGCTTGGGCCGGCTGAAACGCCAATGCGGCCATGCCCGCGAGGCGGTGGCGCTGTTGGAACGGGCGGAAGAACTGCGTCCGGGAACGGTGCCACCTCGGGAACTGGCTACGGCACTCCTGAAATCGGGCGATCTGGCCCGTGGCCTGACGGAACTGCCCCGTCGCCCGACGCCCCGGCAGGCATGGGTTGACGCGGCGGTGTGGGACGGCAGCGACCTTGAGGCCCGCTCCATTCTGGTGCGCGACGACGACGATGCCATCGAAACCGTGATCCTGGCGCGCTTCATCCCCCAGATCGCCCGATGCGGCGGCCTGGTGGTGGTGGAATGCGTGCCCGAGCTGGCGCGCCTGATGGCAGCGTTGCCCGGCGTCGAACAGGTGGTGCCGCGCGGTGCCGATCTGCCGCCGGTGGACGTGGTCACCCGTCTGGCGGATGTGCCTCGCCTGATCGGCCTGCCGTCGCGCAACGCGCCGCCACGCGACATCCCCTATCTGCGCCTGCCCGACGGCATGGCCCCGCACGGGCCGGCCGGCACCGGCAAGTTGCGCGTTGGCATCGCCTGGAGCGGCCGGGCCACGGACCAGGCGGTGCCGCTGTCCCTGTTGCTGCAATTGGCGGCCGACCCGCGCGTCGCCCTGGTTAGCCTGCAGCGCGGTCCGCGCGCCGACGAACTGGCGGCATCCGGCGCCGCCCCCTTCGTCGACGACCTGGGCCGGCATTGCGCCGATCTGGCCGACAGCGCCGCATTCATCGCCGGCCTGGATCTGGTCGTCGCCGCCGACACGGCCGAAGCCCACGTCGCCGCCGCCATGGGCAAGCCGGTTTGGTTGCTGCTGCCAGCCACCTGCGACTGGCATGTGGTGGACAACCGCGACGATTCCGTGTGGTACCCCACCATGCGCGTGTTCCGTCAGGCGCAGGACGGTTCATGGACAGCCGCCGCCGCGCGCATGCTCGAGGCGGCGCGCGTCGTTTCGGCTGCTTTTTCCCAAGAGTAATTCAACCCCTTGCGCCCCCGACGTTTGTATAGTGAAATTAGACCAATTGGCGAACGCACAAGCCAATAGGATGGGGTCGCCGCGTTAAGCGGGTCGCTGTGGGGTGGGGAATGAGCAAGAAGACTATCGGCGGACAATTCCGCGTCATCGCCGTGCTGTTGGGAACGCTGGCGATCGTCGCCGGGGGTGCCGGCGTGACCGCCCTGTCCAAGCTGAGCGCCGAGGTATCCAGGCTGCTGGACACCACCGCCCGACGCGAGGACATCCTGTTGCCGGCCCAGACGGCCATGGCCGACGCCAGGGTCGCCATCATTCAGGTTCAGCAATATTTGTCCGACATCTCGGCAACCCGGGGCCTGAACGGGCTGAACGACGGCTTCGCCAAGGCCGAGGAACAGGTCGGCCGCTTCCGTGCCTCGGTCAACAAGTTGCGCGACGTCGCCGACAAGGACCCGGAACTCAGGGCCGCTGTCGCCCCCCATATCGCCCCTCTTGCGGACGCCTTCAACGAATTCGCCGAAACCGGCCGCCGGACCGCC
>DATGXU010000311.1:0-3544 GCA_035298685.1 Magnetospirillum sp.
GGACTGGGCGCCGGCAATCCGATCGAGGCCATCAAGAGCCAGCAGATCCAGCCGGACATCATCGACACCTACCTGGTCGGGGTCGGCAGCGGTTCATGGCCGACGTGGAACAGCCCGGAGGGGGCCTACGTCACCTACGTCATGGCGAACGTCAAGGCCGTCGGTGCGGTGCCCCTGTTCACGCTCTACCAGATGGCCTCCAGGGGCGAGGGCAATCTGTCCGCCGTCAACGACCCGAGCTTCATGACGGGCTACTGGGCGCAGGTCAAGCTGATGTACCAGAAGATCGGTGCGACGGGCTCGCCCGCGCTGGTCAACCTGGAGCCGGACTTCTGGGGCTTCACGCTGGCAGCCGCCCCCGGCGGCGACCCGGCCAGGATTCCGGCGCGCGTCAGCATGGTGGCCGAGTGTGCCAGCCAGCCGGACAACGTCGTGGGGCTCGCGGGATGCCTGATGACGCTCGGCCGCAGCTACGCGCCCAAGGCCAAGCTCGGCTTCCCGCCCTCGTTCTGGGGGCGCGATACCACCACGGTCGGCAACTTCATGCTGAAGCTGGGCGCTGACAAGGCCGATTTCATGGTGGCGCAGACGAGCGACCGCGATGCCGGCTGCTTCGAGGCCAGTCCGCCTCCGTCCGAGTGCACGGGGCGCGGCAGCGGGCCGTTCTACTGGGACGAGACCAATGTGGCGACTCCCAGCTTCCGTCAGGACCTCGACCAGTGGATCGCCCTGCGAAACCGGCTCGGCAAGCTGCCCATCCTGTACTGGCAGACGCCGATGGGCGTGCCCTCCGCCACGCCCGGCGGCACGCCCGGGCACTATCGGGACAATCACGTCCAGTACATGCTCACGCATCCGACGGAGTACGCCAGCAAGGGCGTGTTCGCGATCGTGTTCAGCGGAGGCGGCAGCACCTCGGCCAACATCACCACCGACGGCGGACAGTTCGCCCGGCTGTTCAAGGCCTACCTCGCGAAACCGGCGCCGCTCACGCCCTGACGATCACGCCCTGACGATCACGCCCCGAGCCTGATCGCTCAGGCCGGTGCCATCGCCACAGCCGACGTAAAAAAGGCCGGGGCGCGCAAGGGCGCGACCCGGCCGGCGGCTTCACTGAAGTGAGGCGATCAGCTTACTTGGAGGCGTTGACGATGGTGCTGATCTCGTCGGGCGTCTTCACCGCGCCGGTGCTGCGGTCGATCATCTCGCCCGTATCCCACCACATCGGCACCAGGCCATGCAGCCAGGCCGAGCGCGTGACGTACTGAGCCCAGGCCTTGCGATACGGGGCCATGCCCGGGAAGTTCGGCTTGTTGTAGGCGCCGTACTCACCCATGATCACCGGCACGCCCTTGTCGATGAAGCGCGTCTTCATCTTCTGGAACTGGGCGTCGACATAGGGCTCGTTGGCCCAGGTCTCGACATTGGGGTCGGTCGCGCTGGCGCCCCACTGCCACTGGGTGCTCTTGTCGTTGAGCGCGAAGTTGTAGGGGTCGTAGTAGTGGATCTCGAAGAACAGCCGGTCGGCGATCGTGTCGGTGGGCAGCACGGTCGAGTCGTAGGAGATATCGATGTTGGTCTCGTAACCCTGCACGACCAGGTGGCGCTTGGCGTTGTTGCCACCGCTGGCGCGCACCGTGGTCACGAACACCTGGTTGTAGCCGTTCACGACGTCCAGCCACTCCTGCGACTTGGGCACGCCCCAGGGGGCGTTGGGCATGCCGATCTCGTTGATGCCGGCGAACAGCAGGTAGTCGTCGTAGTCCTTGAAGTTGGCGGCGATCTGCGTCCACAACTTGGCCAGGTGGGCGTTGTTGGCCGGCTGGTTGGCATAGGTGGTGTTGTTCAGCTCGTAGCCGTCATGGTGTACGTTGATGATGACGTACAGGCCGGCGTTGCGGGCGTACTTGACGACCTGCGTGACGCGCGCCATCCATGCCGGGTCGATGTTGTGGCTGGTATCCGCGTGGGTGGACCACGTCACCGGCACGCGGACACTCTTGAAGCCGGCCGCCTTGATGCCGTTGAGCAGCTCCTGGTTGATCAGCGGGTTGCCCCAGGAGGTCTCGGTCGGCGTTGCATCCAGCGTATTGCCGATGTTCCAGCCCGGCGACATCTCCTTGGACATCTGGAGCGCGGTGATGTTGCGCATCGCGCCAGCGATGCTGATCGAGAAGGACTGCAGCGTCTTGGCACCGCAGGCGTTCGTGTAGGTGGCCGTGGCCGTGCAGGCGGCGGTGGGCGTGATGGTCTGCTCGCGCGAACCGCCGGAGGTGCCGCAGCCGTTCCAGCTCCACATGCCGCCAGCGACGGGCTGCGGGCCGAGGATGGCCGATTGGCCGGCCGGGACGGACGCGGAGGCGGTCTGCGTCCAGCTGCCACCCACGTTGATGTAGGGCGTGATGGCCGTCGGCGTGCAGGTGCTGCCTCGCGTGGCGGTGGCCGAGCCGGAGTTGTAGCTGCCGGCATTGGTCGTGAACTTGACCCAGTACCAGTAGGGCGTGCCGTTGGCGGCCGAGGTGTCGGCGTAGCTGGTGGCGGCCTTGTCGACGACGGCGATGCGCGTGCGGCCCTGGGGGTTGGCGTCGGTGTCGCGATAGATCTCCAGCGACTTGACGGCGCCGCTGACGGTCCAGCCCAGCTGGACGCTGCTGGCCGAGCCGTTGGCCGTCAGGCAGACGGTGGCGCCTCCGCCGCTGCCGCAGTTCTGGGCCTGGGCGGCAGCACCTGTGCCGGCGCCAAGGGCCAGCAGCAGGGTCGATAACAAGACTCTCATGGTTATTGCCTTTCTAGCGAAGGTGCTCGGCCGGTTGTCTCCGCCGGTCGCGAGCGTTATGGGACAGCTGACTCGGTGTTCGAGTACGACCGCCCCGATGACGAGGAACTTGTTGCCGGGCCGGCGCCAGCTTCGGCCCGGCCCTCCGATTCATGCGCTCAGTTGGTGTACAGCAGGCCACGGCCGGTGCCGCTGACGTAGACCCGTCCATAGACGTTGTGGTCAGCCGCCAGCACGCCGAAGCCGCCGTACTGGTGGGCGTCGTCGTTGAAGCGCTGCCAGGTGGCGCCGCCGTCGTCGGAGCGGTACATGCCCCAGACGCCGTCGATCGTGCCCACCACGTAGATCGCGGCCGAGTAGCTGGCGCCCGCCTTGGCCTTGCCCAGCGCGATGGTGCTGGCACCGGCAAGGCCGTTGGCCGACTTGAACTGGCTCAGCTTGGTCCAGGTCGCGCCTGAATCGACGGAGTGGTAGACGGTGTTGCCGTCGGCCAGCCAGAGCTCGCCCTCGGCATGCGGGTTGACCACGATCGAGGTGGTCCAGAAGGCGTTCGGCGCCAAGCCCACCGACACCGAGCCGGCGCTCAGCGCGAAGGTATGGCCGCCATCAGTGGAGACGTAGACCTTGCCCGCCGTGGCCCACGATGCGCCGCCCGAGTCGTAGGCATAGACCTTGTTCGGGTTCCTGCGGTCCGCGACGACACGGTAGCCGCGGCTCCAGTCCTTGCCGACGGCGGGCAGCGGCGGCAGGGTGGTGGACGTCCAGCTC
>DATGXU010000312.1:0-1840 GCA_035298685.1 Magnetospirillum sp.
GGGTGTGGTGGTGCATGCCCTGGCGGCCGAGGCCGCCACCGCCGAAAACCTGGCCGGCCTTCAGGCGCGCACCGGCGCGCCGCTGGCATTGGCGGTGACCGGCCGGCGGGCGCGCGTGCTGGGCCTTGGCGCCGACGACGCCTCGGTGGTGCGGCTGAAGGCCCAGGGCGGGCTGACCGCCGAGCTGGCCGCCGGCATCGCCGATCCCTGCCTGACCGGCCCGCGCCCCGATCTGGGCATGGTCGAAGCCGACGAGGCGCCCACCGGCTGCGCGCTGGCGCAAAGCGTCGCCCTGGCCAAGCTGGCGCGGCTGTTGCCGGCGGTGGTGGTGGCGGAAGGGGCCGACGCCCAGGCCGATCAGGTGCGGGTGGACGCCGCCGAGATCGCCGCCTATCAGGTCAACGCCGCCCGCAGCCTGCGGGTGGTGTCGCAGGCACGCGTGCCGCTGGCCGGGGCCGAGAACGCTCGCATCATCGCCTTCCGCCCGGCCGATGGCGGCATCGAGCATCTGGCCATCGTCATCGGTGCCCCCGACGTGGAGCAGCCGGTGCTGGCCCGCCTGCACTCGGAATGCTTCACCGGCGACCTGCTGGGGTCGTTGCGCTGCGATTGCGGCGACCAGTTGAAAGGCGCCATCGCCGAAATCGCCCAGGCCGGCAGCGGCGTGCTGCTGTATCTGGCGCAAGAGGGACGCGGCATCGGGCTGGTGAACAAGCTGCGCGCCTATCAGCTGCAGGATGACGGCTTCGACACCCTGGACGCCAATCTGCAACTGGGCTTCGACGACGACGAGCGCATCTACCAGCCGGCGGCGCAGATGTTGCGGCTGCTGGGCATCGGCGCCGTGCGGCTGTTGACCAACAACCCGCTGAAGGTGGGCCAGTTGGCCGCCCACGGCATCGAGGTGGCGGAACGGGTGCCGCACGTCTTCCCCGCCAACGACCATAACCGGTCGTATTTGTCCACCAAGGCCACCCGGGGCGGCCATCTTTTCTAGGCGACCGGCAGTTTCTGCCGGTTCCGGGTCGCCGTGGCGGTGATGATATCGTTGTAAATCAACGGGTTCACGTTTGGCATCGGCCTTGCACAGTAAAATGCAGCCGCCGCCCGTCAGGTGAACCATGAGCGTTTCCGCCGTCGCCCCGACCCCGTTCTACCAAGATCCCGATCGCCTGCCGATCGGACTGCCCCAGGCGTCATCCGCCGGCAAGGCCGACGCGGCGGCCAATGGCGACGGCAAGCATCTGTCCATGTTCGCCGCCGGCGACGAGGAGCCCAGCTTCTGGGATCTGCTGGACGTCATCAACCCGCTGCAACACATCCCGGTGGTCAGCAACATCTATCGGGAACTGACCGGCGACCAGATCGGCGTCGGCGCCCGTCTGGTGGGCGGTGCGCTGTTCGGCGGCCCCATCGGACTGATCGCCTCGGCGGTAAACTGCGTGGTCGAGGAAAGCTCGGGCAAGGATATGGGCGGCCACATGCTGGCGCTGTTCCGCGACGAAGGCGAAAGCTCGCCCGGCACCACCCAATTCGCCCACACCCCCGCTTCGAATACTCAGGCTGCCAACGCCGCTGCCGCCGTCCCGGCCGTTTCCTCCTCTCCGGCCGGGGCGGTGGCGGCGGCAAGCAATGGCACCTCCCAAGCCGGCGCGCCGGTGATCTCGCTGCCCGAAATCTCAGCCGGCCCGGCGGCCTCGCAGCCCATGGTGTTCAGCCTGGACGGCATGCAGGCCGCCGGTGCGCCGAGCCCGGCTCCCGCTCCGGCCCCGGTCACCGTGGCCGCGATGGACGCCGCCCAGCCTGCCACCGCCGCCCAGCCTGCCGCCAAGCCCATGCC
>DATGXU010000313.1:0-2322 GCA_035298685.1 Magnetospirillum sp.
ATCACCTTGTCGTCCAGCACGATGGCCAGCATCTTGCCGACGTTTTCCTTGGTGGCGTCGCCGAACTTCTTGCCGCCGGCGGCGGAGAACTTGAACGACACCACCGGACGGCCGTCCTGGAAGGTGGCCTGGGCGTCGGTCAGCATGTCGCCGCCCACTTCCACCTTCTTCTTCACCACATAGGACGAGGGCAGGCCGCGCTCGTTCTCGGCCGAGGGCAGCAGCACCGAACCGGGCGGCAGACGGCCGGCGCGGGCGTCTTCCGGGCTCGTGGAATCGTCCACCATGTGGAAGGTCAGCTTGGCGGTCTTGCCCAGCAGCGCCTTGATGCGGTCGGGGTCCTTGACGCCCGGCAACTGCACGACGATGCGGTCGGTGCCCTGGCGCTGGATCGACGGTTCGCGGGTGCCCATCTCGTCGATGCGGCGGCGCACGATTTCCAGCGACTGGTCGACCGCCTGATTGATGCGGCCGCGCAGCGCCTGTTCGTCATAGCGCCAGGTCACGGTGCCGTCTTCGGCAACGTCGAAGGCGGCGGTGGTGTCGAGCTTGCGCAGTTCGGGGCGGATACGCTCGCGGTCGGCGGCCTCGAGCAGCCGCACCTTGACGCCATCCTTGCCCATCACGCCCAGGTCGGCATAGCGCACCTTTTCCTTACGGAGTGTGGTGCGCACCGACTCGACCAACGAGGTCAGATGTTCCCTGACGACGTAGCTGGTGTCCACTTCCAAGAGAAGGTAGGAGCCGCCCTGCAGGTCGAGGCCCAGGCTGACCGGTTGCAGCCACGAAGGCATCCGGTCGGTGGTTTCGCGCGGCAGCAGGTTGGGTGCCGACCAGATGAAGCCGGCCAGGCTGACCAGCGCCACCAGGATGATCTTCCACTTGGGGAAATGGAGCATGTCCGTCCCGTCGTCAGGGGAATGGGAAAGTCCGGCGTCGCCGCCGGAAGCCCCCGCCGCCAGGCGAGGGCCGATTTGTCAGCAGGCCCGCCTTACTTGTCGGCGGCCTTTTCAGCCTCGGCGGCAACCGGCTCGGTCTTCGAGACGATTTCCTGGATGGTGGCGCGCAGCACGCGGACGCGCACGCCCTCGGCGATTTCCACCACCACTTCCTTGTCGTCCACCACCTTGTTGATGGTGCCCAGGATACCGCCCTGAGTCAGCACGCGGTCGCCCCGGCGCAGCTGGGAAATCAGCTCCCGGTGCTGCTTGGCGCGCTTCTGCTGCGGACGGATCAGCAGGAAATAGAACACCGCCAGCAGCAGCGGCAGCATAAGGATCTGCGGATCGAACCCGCCGGTGGCCGACGAGCCGGCTGCCTGAGCAAAGGCGGTGGACACGAGCATGGGGATCTCCTTGGGAAGGTAAGAGTCGTAAAGTCTGCGGAATATAGCGGCACCGCCGGGGGATGCAAACCTTAACTCCCTATAAATTGTCCAGTGCAAGGGGTCTTGCCGGGCGGCATCCGTCCCCCTACCCTCTGCCGTGCCCCCTGTTTCTTCCGCTCAGGAAAGCCATGGAAACCGACGCCCTTCGCCTGCTGGCCCGTATTGCCGACGCCCTTGACCGCATGGCGCCGCCGCAGGCCGCCGCACCCGACCTCGCCGCCGCCGACGCCTTCGTCTGGCACGCCGATCACGACGGGCTGGAACCGGTGCCCCAGGTCAACCGGGTCGAGCTGGACCTGCTGAAGGGCGTCGAACGGCAACGCCATGCCCTGTTGGAAAACACCCGTCGCTTCGCCCAGGGTCTGCCCGCCAACAACGCGCTGTTGTGGGGGGCGCGCGGCACCGGAAAAAGCTCGCTGGTCAAGGCGGTGCATGCGGTGCTGAACGCCGAGCAACCCGGCTGCCTTGCCCTGGTGGAAATTCACCGCGAGGACATCCCCAGCCTGCCCCGCCTGCTGCGCATCCTCAAGAATTCCGACCGCCGATGCCTGCTGTTCTGCGACGATCTGTCGTTCGAAGGCACCGACGAGGCCTATAAATCGCTCAAGGCGGTGTTGGAGGGCGGCATCGAGGGGCGCCCGGCCAACGTGGTGTTCTACGCCACCTCGAACCGCCGCCATCTGCTGTCGCGCGACATGATCGAGAACGAACGCTCGACCGCCATCAACCCGCATGAAGCGGTGGAAGAAAAGGTATCGCTGTCGGACCGCTTCGGCCTGTGGCTGGGGTTCCACCATGTCGCCCAGGACACCTATTTCGACATCGTCGAAGGCTATGTCGCCCGCTACGGGCTGCCCATCACCACCGAGGCCCTGCACGCCGAGGCCAACGAATGGGCTGTCACCCGCGGCTCGCTCTCGGGCCGCGTGGCGTGG
>DATGXU010000314.1:0-2778 GCA_035298685.1 Magnetospirillum sp.
GGCCGCATGCCGGTGGTCGGCACCGTCGCCGCCGGCCATCCGTTCGCCGGATCGGTTCCCGCCGGGGCGGCGGTGCGCATCCTGACGGGTGCTCCGGTGCCCGCCGGTGTCGACACCATCGCCATGCAGGAAGATTGCCGCGCCGACGGCGACACGGTGGTGGTTCCCGAACTGGCGGTGGGGGCCAACCTGCGCCAGATGGGCGAGGACGTGCGCAAAGGCGCGGTGGTGCTGTCGCCCGGCATCCGCCTGCGGCCGCAGGATCTGGGGCTGGCCGCCGCCACCGGGCGCACCGGACTGTCCGTGGTTCGCCGCCTGCGGGCGGCGGTGTTCTCCACCGGTGACGAAATCCGCGAACCGGGCGAGGCGCTGCCGCCCGGCTGCATCTACGACACCAACCGCGCCACCGCCTCGGGCCTGCTGCGCGCCCTGGGGGCCGAGGTCACCGATCTGGGCATCCTGCCCGACAAGCGCGAGCTGATCGCGCGCGCGCTGGCCGAGGCCGCCGCCACCCACGACGTGGTGCTGACCTCGGGCGGCGTCTCGGTGGGCGACGAGGATCACGTCAAGGCGGCGGTGGAAGCCAACGGCGCCCTTCATTTCTGGAAACTGGCCATCAAGCCCGGCCGCCCGGTGGCGCTGGGGCGGATCGGCAACGCCGCCTTCATCGGCCTGCCGGGCAATCCGGTGGCGGTGATGGTCACCTTCATGCTGATCGCACGGCCTTTGGTGCTGCGCCTGATGGGGATCAAGGACACCTCTGTCGAACGCTATAGGGTGATGGCCGGCTTCGCCTTCAAGCACAAGCCCGGACGGCGCGAATGGTTGCGCGCCCGGGTGCAAGCCGAAGGGGCGGGGCTGGTGGCCGAAAAGTTTCCCGCCGAAGGGTCGGGCGTGCTGTCGTCCATGGTGTGGTCGGACGGCCTGGTCGAAATCCCCGAGGATACGGGCGACATCGCGCCGGGCGATCTGGTCGCCTACATACCCTATGCGGAGGTGTTGCGATGAAGGTGCTGTATTTCGCCTGGCTGCGGGCCAAGGCCGGCCTGGGCGAGGAAGATGTGACCCCGCCGGCCGGCGTGGCCGATGTGGCCGGGCTGGTGGCGTGGCTGAAGACCCGGTCCGCCGGACTGGCCGAGGCCTTCGCCGACATGGCGGTGGTGCGGGTGGCGGTGAACCAGGATTACGTCGGCCTGGATCACCCGATCACGGCGGGCGACGAGGTGGCGTTCTTCCCGCCGGTCACCGGGGGCTGAGGCGATGATCCGCGTGCAAGCCGAGGATTTCGACCCCGGCGCCGAGATCGCCCGCTTCAACGCCGGCAACGGCAAGGTGGGCGGAATCTGCATGTTCCTGGGGCTGGTGCGCGACTTCATGGGCGACGGCACCGGGGTTGCGGGGATGACGCTGGAACATTATCCGGGCATGACCGAAAAGCAGCTGGCGGCCATCGAGGCCGAGGCGCGGCGGCGCTGGCCGCTGGAAGACGCCCTGATCATCCACCGTTACGGCCGGCTGCAGGCGGGCGACCGCATCGTGCTGGTGGCGACCGCCTCGGCCCATCGCGAGGCGGCGTTCGAATCCTGTCACTTCCTGATGGACTGGCTGAAAACCCGCGCCCCGTTCTGGAAGATCGAGCACACCGCCGGGGGCGACCATTGGGTCGCCGCCAAGGACTCCGACGACGCCCAGGCCGCCCGCTGGGAAACCCCCGCCGACGGCGCCTGACCCTAACGGAGTGTGGAAAAACGCCTTTTTGAGTCTTCCGTCCTCATTTCCGTCATGCGCGCGCCTGACCCGCGCATCCACGCGTCACCGCCTATCCCATTGTTTCCAAATGAATATATGCGGAACCGCGTGGATGGCCGTGTCAAGCACGGCCATGACGAAAGGGGCGAACGGGACCGTAGGTCGAGTTTTTCCGCAGCCTGTTACACCTCGCGGATGGCGCTGAGGAACCGGGCCACTTCCTGGCGCAGGGTGGCGGCCTGGCCTTGCAGTTGTTCGACCGAGGCCAGCACGTCCTTGGCCGCCTCGTCGGTTTCGTGCATCGAGCGGCTGACCTCGGTGATGTTCTCGTACACCCGATTGGTGTCGCTGGCCGCAAGGTCGATGTTGCGGGCGATCTTCTGGGTGGCGGAGCCCTGTTCCTCGACGGCGGTGGCGATGGCGGTGGTGATGCCGTCCATGCTGGAAATGGTGGTGCCGATGCCCTTGATGGCGGTCACCGTCGAATGGGTTTCCTTCTGGATGGTGGAAACCTGGGACGAAATGTCCTCGGTGGCGCGCACGGTCTGACGCGCCAAATTCTTGACCTCGGACGCTACCACGGCGAAGCCCTTGCCGGCTTCGCCCGCGCGCGCGGCTTCCACGGTGGCGTTCAGCGCCAGCAGATTGGTCTGTTCGGCGATGCCGGTGATCATGGCGATGATCTCGCCGATCTTGTCGGCCGAGCCGGCCAGCCCGTTGACGCGCGCGTTCACGCCATCGGCTTCGCGGGTGCAACTGGCCGCCACTTGATTGGACATGCTGACCTGCTCGGCGATCTCGCGGATCGAGGTGGACAACACCTCGGCGGCCGAAGCGACCATGCGCACGTTCTCGTTGGCGTCGCTGGCGGCGCGGGCGGCCGAATGGGCGCGGTCGGCGGCGGCGTCGGCGAAATCCACCATGCGCCGCGCGGTCTGGGTCATGTCGTTGGCCGAAGCCGCCACGGTTTCCAGCACGCTGGCGACGGCACGGTCGAACCCTTTGATCAGATCCTCGAGCCGATGCATG
>DATGXU010000315.1:0-2653 GCA_035298685.1 Magnetospirillum sp.
CGCGCAGGCGGGCCTTGTCGGCGGTGCCGGCGCGGGAAAGGGCCTGGGTCGCCATGACGTAGGCGTCATAGGCGTGGCCGGCGAAGATGGTGCATTCCTGCTTCCACCGATCCTCGAACGCTGCCTTGAACGCCAGGGCCACGGGCTTTTGCGGGTCGTCGTCCGCAAGCTGGTCGGCCACCGCCAACGCCATGGCCGGCAGGCGCATGCCGTCGGCGGCGCCGCCCACCAGACGCAGGAACTCTTTCGACACAACGCCGTGTGATTGGTAGACCGGCAGGGTCAGGCCCAACTGGCGGATGTTGCGGGTGACCACCGCCGGCCCCTGGCCGGTGCCGAAGACGAACAGCGCCTGTGCATCGGCCGCCGAGCGTATCCGGGTCAATTGCGGGGTGACGTCGGGATCCTTGGGGCCATAGGTTTCGTCGGCGACGATCTCGATGCCCAGGACCGGAGCCAGCCGCAGCACCTGATCGCGGCCCGATTTGCCGAAGCCCACATTTTCCGACAGCAGCGCCAACCGGGTCAGGCCGCGCCGCTTCATGTCGGCCAGCACCTTTTCCGCGCCCATGCGATCGGTGTGGGGAATCTTGAAGGTCCAGCGCCGAACCGGCTCGACGATGCCGACTCCGCCGCCCATGGAAATAAAAGGGATCTCGGCGCGTTCGATCAGCGGCAGCACCGCCAGGCTGGTGGGCGTGCCCGATCCGCCGATGATCAGATCGACGCGGTCGTTGTCGATCAGCCGTTTGGCGGCGGTCATGGCCTTTTCCGGCTCGGAGGCGTCGTCGTAGGTGATCAGACGGACCGGCCGCCCCAGGATGCCGCCGGTGGCGTTGGTTCGCTCGACCAGCATTTCCAACGCCTTTTTTTCCGGGTCGCCCATGAACGTATAGGTGCCGGTCACCGACAGGAACGCCCCCAGACGATATTCTTCGGCGGCCTGCACCCGCCCGCTCACCAACTGGGGAACTGCCAGCGCAAACGCGGCGGCCATCGATCCGAACTTCCGGCGGGACAGCATGGGGACCTCGGTTGCTGAGTGAA
The DNA here is from genome assembly GCA_035298685.1 of Magnetospirillum sp. GTDB lineage: Bacteria > Pseudomonadota > Alphaproteobacteria > Rhodospirillales > Magnetospirillaceae > Magnetospirillum. The sequence goes on from DATGXU010000315.1 coordinate 1,048, forward strand.
CGACAGGGGTTTATGGCACGAACGGGCTACCCCGCAAACCCTGCCCTTTGACACCACCGCGAGCTTTCCTTGGGGTGGGGTTGCCCGGTTCAATGGCCTCCCAGGCCCGTGGAGGCGCCGCCATGCCGCTGACCCTGCCCCGCCGCTCGCTGGCGGTCGAGATCATCGTCTCGCTGGCCGTCAAGGCGCTGGCCCTGGCGGCCATGGCGGTGCTGCTGTTCGGTGCCGACAACCGGCCGCCGCCTTCGCCGCCGCCCATGCTGTCGGGGGACGGGTCATGAGCGAATGGGATGTGGCGCAGCTGTCGCGCCTGCAATTCGCCCTGACCGCCCTTTACCATTTCCTGTTCGTGCCGTTGACCCTGGGGCTGTCGTGGCTGCTGGCGATCATGGAAAGTGTGTGGGTGATGACCCGCCGCCCGGTCTGGCGCGACATGACCAAATTCTGGGGCAAGCTGTTCGGCATCAATTTCGCCATGGGGGTGGCCACCGGCATCACCATGGAATTCCAGTTCGGCACCAACTGGGCCTATTACTCGCATTTCGTCGGCGACATTTTCGGCGCCCCGCTGGCGCTCGAGGGGCTGACCGCCTTTTTCCTGGAAAGCACCTTCGTCGGCCTGTTCTTTTTCGGCTGGGACAAGGTGCGGCCGCTGACCCACCTGATGGTGACCTGGGCGGTGGCGCTGGGATCGTCGCTGTCGGCGCTGTGGATCCTGATCGCCAACGGATGGATGCAGAACCCGGTCGGCGCCGCCTTCAACCCGGTCACCATGCGCATGGAACTGACCAGCCTGACGCAGGTGATCTTCAATCCGGTGGCCCAGGCCAAATTCGTCCACACGGTCAGCGGCGGTTATGTCACTGGCGCCATGTTCGTGCTGTCGCTCAGCGCGTGGTTCCTGTTGCGCCGCCGCCATGTGGACTTCGCCAAGCGGTCGTTTGCCGTGGCCGCCGCCTTCGGCACGGCGGCGGCGCTGTCGTCGGTGGTGCTGGGCGACGAATCGGGCTATCTGGCCGGGCGGCACCAAAAGATGAAGATCGCCGCCCTGGAGGCCATGTGGGACACCGAACCCGCCCCCGCCGCCTTCACCCTGTTCGGCATCCCCGACCAGCAGAATTGGACCACCCACGGCGCCGTGCGCATCCCCTGGCTGCTGGGCCTGATCGCCACCCGCTCGGTGTCTGAGGAATTGCCGGGCATCCGCCAACTGGTCGCCGAGAACGAGGCACGCGTGCGCTCGGGTATTCTGGCGGTGGACGCGCTGGAACGCCTGCGCGCCGATCCCGACGATGCCGCCGCCCGGCAGGCGCTGGCCCGCCACGGCGACAATCTGGGTTTCGGGCTGCTGCTGCGCCGCTATGTGGACGATCCCCGCCGCGCCACCCCCGACCAGATCCGCGCCGCCGCTCGCGACACCGTGCCCAGGGTGGCGCCGCTGTTCTGGAGCTTCCGTCTGATGGTGGCGTGCGGGTTCTGGTTCATCGTGCTGTTCGGACTGGCGCTATGGACCAGTACGGTGCGGGTGTTCGACCGACGCTGGCTGTTGCGGCTGGCGCTGCTGAGCCTGCCGCTGCCGTGGGCAGCCAACGAATTGGGCTGGTTC
>DATGXU010000316.1:0-5152 GCA_035298685.1 Magnetospirillum sp.
CACCCGCTCGCCCGGCTGGGCAAGGAAGGCGGCGATGGGATCGCCCTGACTGCGCACACTCATTCCCGGTGGTCCCCGCCTGGGATCATACCCGCACTACGTTGATGCCCCCGCCCGGTGACAAGTCAAGTGCGAGCCAAAACAGCCCCCGGCCGGCGTCCGCCGTGAGGGTAAAAAACGCCAACGCCACCAAGAAGCGGACCCTGTCTCAAATCCGCTCCCATTAGCGGGCTGCGCCTCATCCGCCTTCCCGACTACGTCAACGAGGCGCTGTCTCAATCCGCTCCTATCCGCGGGCTGTGCCGTGTAGCAGATGGGGTTGGGATCGTAAGCTGCTGGCGCTGGAATTCCAGTATCTCGACAGCCTGGCGATGCCGCCAGCCTGAATCTGGCTGTAGGTCTGGTGCAGTTGCCCATTCTCAGCGCCACCATGTCAGAAGATTTCGGCAAATCTGGAGCCGCGAAAATGGGCGGAATGGGGTCGGGCGGGCATAACAGGAAGGGGCGTGCGACCACCGCCGACGCCTTCAGCCTGGACGTGGGTACCCTGCGCCGCGCTGGCGTGCTGGTGCCCGGCTGGTCCGGTGGCTGGGAGTGGAAGCGCAACGGAGAGCGGGCGGCAGACATCCGCATTACCACCACCGACGCCGGCCTGAACCTGGCCTTCCGCACGCGATCCGGCAATGAACCGTGGCGCGATGTCGAACAGCACGTCCCCGTCATGTGGACGCCCTGCCGGTTCGGCGGTCAGCGCCCGTATCTGTGCTGTCCGCGCTGTGGCCGTACAGTCACAAAGCTATGGCTCCTGGGCGCGGCCTTCTGCCGCCTCTGTCACGGCTTCACCTACACCTCGCAGACTGAAAGCCAGGATGACCGGCTATCGCGCCGAGCCAACCGCATTCGCATAAAGCTCGGTGGTGAGCCGGGCATGGCTTATCCGTTCCCAGCGAAACCCAAATGGATGCATTGGCGGAGATACGAGCGGTATCGGCGCGAGGTATTCGACATCGAATGGCGGATGGAGGAGATGTTGTCGGCGCAATGGTCGCGCATGTGCCGGCGGCTGGGCGTCACTGATATGGATTTGGATTTGTGAGGCTGCCCTGAATTGGCAAGCGGTAGCCGGTTGATGGGGCTATTGATGGGGCGCCCCCTTTAGGGGTGGTCCATTCATCAGCAAATACAGCCAGTTAGGCTGAGAAAGTGGCGGAGGGGGCGGGAGCCTCTTGGCCTAACCCAGAACCCCTGCGTTTCCGCCATTTCTGGCTCGCTGCTCACGGGTGAACTGTAGCAGTTGACTGTAACAGTCGGCAAGGGCGGCAGCCCCCTTGGCTGCCCGTTTGCCTGATGCGAGAATGCCGTCTATGGTCCTCGCCCTACCTCCAGACACACTCCTTGAGTGGCTCGGCTTCGAGTTGCCAGCCATGCTGTTGGGTAAGAAGGAAAAAGCTACGGAGCCACTCCGAAAGGCACTGAACAACCTGAAGGCGGGGCGACAGAAGCGCGTTCATCAGAAGACGGAAGCCGCATTGCTGGGGCGGATGCTGGCGAAGGTTCCTGTCCCGGGTCTGCTGGACGAGATTAGGCAGTTACCAGATGGCCCTCCTTGGGAAAGGGCCATGCGCAGCTTGAACATGGGGCTTCAGCGGGGAGGCACTCCTCCACTGACCACTCTGGAAGCAGAAACCATCCGCCTGGAGCGGCTTGCCATCCCGGTGAAGGACGCCGTTGGACGGGGGGATTTCCAAGCTGCCGTTGATCAGATCGCAAGAGCCGACATGCCGCCCGCCCCCTGCCTCCAGGGGATCATGGGCCAGATTGATTGCCGAGGCTCGAAAGACCGCTTCGCACAAACCGCTGCCCCGGAAGTCATCGTGACCACCCTCTACCTCTTGGCCTGTGCCGAGGCCGATTGGTGCGATGAGGGCGATCCACTGGGGGAAAGGCTGCTTCCTGAGATACGTGGCAACAAGTTGGTTCGCCCCATGCGGCGATGGCTAGAAGCCATCATGGAGACCAATGGACTGCGGTCCCAGCGAAGTCTCGTCCGCTTCCTTCTGGGGGATAGGGCGGAAGACACGTCCCGACCAGAACTCCGCAGATGGTGGCGAAGTGGAACAATACCCGCGTGGACCAAGGTTCCGGAGATGGCTCGCTCTATCTCGCGGGAAACTGGGCGTAAGGACGCGGATACTCTGGAAAAGATGATCCGGACCGGACTGGGGGCCGTTCGCCTGTTGGATGGATTGCTGGTGCTCAGTATAGCGGTCCAGAACCACCATCTTCCCTATGACCCTTGGGCTCCGTTTCGGGACTATCCGGCGATGCTTGCACATGCCCGCAAGGTGAAGGCGGGGCTATCCGCCTAAAAGCTGATAGCCCCAACCATTCACTCGTCCTCCAGCTTCTCCTGCCAGTCTTCAGGCCGCTCGTCGTACCCACGCGCCTGCCAGTAGGTGTCGTGTTCGGGGTCCAACTGCCTGGAGTAATTGTCCAGGTCGGCCTTGCTCGGGCTTCCACCGCCGCCGCTCCGACCACCACTGTTTCCGCTGCTGCGTCCCATGTTGGGCCTCCATGTGTGTTGCATCACAAGCGATGCAAACGGAGCCTAACGCGGTAAGCCCTCCTCTAGACGGGGGGAAACGGGGAAGAATTTGATGTCACTGGACCGTGCAAATTGCACCCCGTAGGGAATGCACACCAGGGGTCAGAAGTCGTCGTTTTCCTCCGCTTGCGCTTCGACGTCCGAAACGTATTGGCGCAGTTCGTGGAAGACTGCTGGCAGCTTGCGCCCGAAGTAGATGTTCAGCGCCCGTGCGGCCAGTTCCGGGTTGCTGATCAGCTTGCCGGTAAACTCCTTGCGCATCCGGCGGGCAAGGTCCGAGGCCCTGGCCTCCAGCCACTCCTCCCGCTCGTCGTCGCTGTCGAAGGACGGGCTTTCCTTGCCCGACGCGGCTTGGCGGGCCTTCCACCAGCTTTCATGCTCGAAGGCGTCCTCGCCCAACTGCTTCAGCGCATCCCGCATGGTGGCGACCTGTCGCACCGAGACACCCGCCGCCTCGGCCACTTGGGCGCGGGTATAGGTGCCCAGCCGGACCAGACGCCACGCGAAGTCCTGTCGTTCGGTGTTGGTCATGGGCTGCTTGGCCTTGCTGTTGGCTCGGCCAGCCTCCAGCACCGCTTCTTCGACAGAACCGGCGAAGTACGTCACCGGGATCGGCTGGGTGACCTTGGCGTTGAGGTAAGCCTCGCGGCGATGGTGACCATCGACAAGGTAGGCGGTGCCGCCGATCTGGATCACCACCAGCGGATCGAACAGCCGCCCCGACTTCGCTACGCGGGTCAGATCGTGGACGTGGTTCTCGGCCAATCCACGGGGCTGGAACAGGGCGGTTTCGGTGGCGATGGCCGAGATCGGCAGGTGATCGGGCAGAACCTCGGGGACGGGTTCCGCTGCGGCCTGAGCCTTCAGCTTCGCCAGCAGCGCGGACGGCTCGAACTCGACTTCGTCCAGGCTGGCCTCTTCTGGTTCGACAGGGGCGGGGATGGTGGCGTCCTGGTTCATCACTGCAAGTCCTTCACGGCCTGGGCCAGTTCCTCGTTCTCGCGGCGGCGCTTCTCTGCATCCTCTTCCTCGCGGCGGGCCAACAGCAGACCGGCAACGCCGAACGTCTCGGCCAGCATCGCCCCCATGACCAAGGCGCTGGTGGCGGGAAGATCGCGATAGACCCGCTTGACCTTGCCGGTGGTGTGATCGAACCAAGTGCCCGCGTTCACATCGGCCAGACCACGGAGACGGCGGGAAAGCTGGTGGCGGAAGGGGTCGTCCGACACGAAGCGGCGCGGGGCCTGTTCGTGCATCAGGTAGAGCGCCAGGGCGGTTTCGACCACCTCGCCCGCCTCCACATGCTCGGCCAGCTTCACAACCTCCTGGCAAGCCTGCCGCTCGTTGCGGTTCATGGCTTTGCCGTTCAGATAGGCGGCGACCACGCCCCGGCAGTGATCCACCAGGGCATTCCAACGGGCCTCGATACTGCCCCACAAGGGGCTGTCGGTGTTGTTCGCCTTGCGCTGGCGGATGATGGCGAGGTACGGGGCCAGTTCCGCCTTTGTGACGCCTTCCTGCATGGGGTGGCCGTGGCGGCGCTGGCGGCTCTTGTGGGTGCTGCACAAGGTTCCCCAGCGGGAAGCCTGGGCGGTGCAGCCTGGAACTCGACATTGATGCATGGGTGACTTCGTCCAGAAATTCGCGTCCGTCCCCTGAGGGACAGGCACGAAACTAAAATCGTGGGAGAGAGGCAAGCCGGTCAGGCCGAAGCCCCATCAAGGATGCGGTAGACCGAGGCTCGCCCGATCCCCAGGCGCTTGGCGATCTCCGTTGCCCCGACACCTTCGGCCTTGAGCCGCAGGACATCCTCTTCCTTGGCGCGGGCGGTGGGCTTGCGTCCCTTGTACTTGCCGTCCGCTTTGGCCTTGGCGATGCCTTCTCGCTGGCGTTCCAGCATGATCTCCCGCTCGAACTCGGCGATGCCGCCCAGCACGGTCAGCATCAGCTTGCCGGTGGGCGTGGCGGTGTCGATACCCATGTTGAGGATGCGCAGGTCCGCGCCCTTGGCCTTGATCGTATCCGTGATGGTGAGCAGGTGGCCGACCGACCGGGCCAGCCGATCCAGCTTGGTGACCACCAGGGCATCGCCCTCGCGGATGAAGTCCAGGGCCTGGGCAAGCTGTTCGCGGTTGGTGACATCCACCGAGGATACCTGCTCGCTGAACAGCTTCTCGCAGCCTGCTGCCGTCAGGTCACGGGCTTGGGCTTCGATGCTGGCCTTCTGGTCCAGGGTGGAGGTGCGGGCGTAACCGACGAGCATGGGCGTCTCCGGGCAAAATCGTCTCACAACGTCTATGATGTTGTGCGGCGAACCGTCCCAGAAGTCAACACCCATTCTTTTGGGACGCAAGCAGGCCCGCAGCGAGACGCCTCACTGGGGCTTGGTCCAATGAGACCGCACCGCCACGCCACCTGCCGATACCCCTAAGAGTGGCAATTTGGTGCTGCCGATGGTATCAGTGGGGAGTTGATGTGGAGGTGCCAATGCAGCCCCCTGAACCTATTCGGGTGAGCGGTCTCAAGCGAGGTTCAACGGCGACCACC